>NZ_JBYSZY010000036.1:0-60667 GCF_058787635.1 Variovorax sp. FW305-3-2-15-B-LB1
CCGCTACGGCGGGGGCGGTGGCAGCGCGAGCAAGGACACCTTCGCCAGCCCACCCGTGCCACCGCAGAAGACCGCGCCGTCGCACGGCCTGCGCTCAGGCATGCAGGTGTTCCACAACAAGTTCGGCGAGGGCACGGTGACCGCGCTCGAAGGCACCGGCGACGATGCGCGGGCGCAGGTGAAGTTCGCGCGCCACGGCGTGAAGTGGCTGGCGCTGTCGGTGGCGAAGCTCACGCCGGTCTGAGGCCGGCGGTCCCGCTTGCCCGAAAGGGCAGCGGGCGATGCCCGCTCAGTTCGCGTCGAAGCTGTCGCGGAACGTGAACCAGGTCGAGGCCAGCGACATGGCCGCCAGCACCAGCGCGGTGCCGATCATCAGGATGTTGCCGATCGCCAGGGCCGCGCCGTCGGAGCCCATGGCGCCGACGCCGATCAGCACGGTGGCGAGCAGGCCGATGGCGATGCCCGCGAGCATGAACACGCCGAACCACGCCAGGCCGAACAGCGCGTAGGCGCCGAAGTTGCGGAACAGCGCGACGATGCTGAAGAAGACGCTCTTCACCGGCTCCACGCGGTGCCAGTGCACCAGCGCCGGCGCATGCCACATGGCCAGCGACAGCGGCAGGTTCAGGCACATCAACAGCGTGCGCGCCGTGAGGAACTCGCTGCTCTTCATGACCTCGGGCGTCACCACCTCGTCGAACAGGTAGGCGCGCATGAGCTGGCCGCCGTCGACCAGCGCCGTCAGCGTGACGGCCAGCACGAAGTACACGGCCGAGATCACGCCCAGCACCACCAGCGAGCGCCATTCGGTGCGCATGGCGTCGAACACCGCGATGAACATGGCCGAGCCCGTGGGGCGGCCCAGATCGCCCGCGTTGCCCAGGCCATCGGCGTTGTCGGTTGCGGCCACCGAGGTCGCGACCATCAGGCCGAGCGTCATGAAGGGCAGCAGGATCGGGGCGAGCACGCTGCCGAGCAGCGGCAGCATCGACACCGTCGAGATCATCGCCATCAGCAGGAAGAACAGCGAGATGAAGGCCAGCGGCTGGCGCCAGAAGGTCTTGAGTCCGAGGCGGACCCAGTCGAAGCCGGTGCGCGCCGGCACGAGGTGGAGTTTCATGTGGGGGGTCAGAAGGTGTGAATGAATCCGGCGTGGCCGAGCAGGCCGCCCAGACGCGCCCAATCAAGGCGCAAAGCGCAGCCATAGCTTGGGCTATGGCGAGCATTTGCAACGCAGAGTGGGTGTGTCTGGGCGGGATGAGCGGGCATGGCGGGTTCGGTCACACCTTCTTTAGGCTGCCAGCGCCGGCTCGAGGACGTGGGCGATGGCGTGCGGGTGGGTGGCGCGCTCGCGCAGCACGCGCTCGAAGTGCGTCGGGTCGTGGGGCTTGAGCATGCTGGCCTCGCGCGGCAGGTGGAAGTCCCACAGGCGCGAGATCCAGAAGCGCAGCGCGGCGGCGCGCAGCATCGCGGGCAGCAGGGCGCGCTCGGAGGTGTTCAACCTGCGCACGCTCTCATACGCGGCGAGCAGGGCGTCGGCGCGGGCGGCGTCGTGCCGGCCGCTGGCCAGGTCGATGGCCCAGTCGTTCAGGCACACGGCCAGGTCGAACAGCCAGGTGTCGGTGCCGGCGAAGTAGAAGTCGAACACGCCCGTGAGGCGCGGCGGCGCATCGGGCTCGCCGCCGGTCGCGAACATCACGTTGTCGCGGAACATGTCGGCATGCACCGGGCCGCGCGGCAGCGCCGCGTAGGCCGACGATTCGGCGACGTGGTTCTGGTAGGCCAGCTCGGCGCGCAGCAGCGCGGACTGCGCCTCGTCCATGTGGGGCAGCACCACCGGGGCGGTTTCGTTCCACCAGGGCAGGCCGCGCAGATTGGGCTGGATGCGCGGGTAGTCGCGCCCGGCCAGGTGCATGCGGGCCAGCATGGCGCCCAGTTCGGCGCAGTGGGCGGCCGTGGGGGCCAGCTCGCTGCGGCCCGACAGCTTCTGCACCAGCGCCGCGGGCTTGCCGGCCACGCGGTGCAGCAGCTCGCAGGGCGCCTGCGCGGGAATCGACAGCGCATGGCCGGTCGGCGGCGCCACGGCCGGATCGGCCACGGGCGCGGGCACCGGCAGGCCGGCACCGGCCAGGTGCTTCATCAGGCAAAGGTAGTACGGCAGCTGCTCGGCGCTCAGGCGCTCGAACAGCGTCAGCACGAATTCGCCCGACTCGGTGGTGGCGAAGTAGTTGGTGTTCTCGATGCCGCCCTCGATGCCGCGCAGCTCGCGCAGGGCGCCCATGCCAAGGCGCTGGACGAGCGCGTCTGCCTCGCCGAACTGAACTTCGGTAAAAACTGCCATGGCGATGCTCAGCGCCGGACGGCGGCTGCGGGAGAAAAGAGGGAGGGCGGGAAGGAGAACGGCGACGTCACGGTCAGAACTTCAGCACGTTCCAGACACGCGGGCCGTTGCCGCCGCTGTTCGCGTCGCCGGTCGTGCCGGGGCGGGCGCTGCCGCCGTCGTTGGGCAGCACTTCGTAACCGGGCATGTTCGACTTGGGCTTGACGTTGATGCTCTGCGTGCGGCCGCCGTAGCGCACCTCGTCGACCGAGGCGCCGCTGTCTTCCGTGTGGATGTGCTCGACCTTCTGGTTGCGTCGGCCGTCGGCCTGCTCCTGATTTTGTAGCGGTTCCGCCGGGGCCGGCTTGGCGGCGGGCGCGGCCGGCGCCTGCGCGAGGGCGGCAACGGGGGTGGCGAAAGCCAGCGCCAGCAGGATGCGGCGGGCGACCAGGAGTGGGGAGCTAGGCATGCACGGATTGTAGGCGTGCACCCGCTGGCGGCGTGTCGGCCGCCAGCCGACCCTGGTGTCGTTCCGGACGCCGGTCCGGGCACGGCAAAATGCCCCGATGACCGACAAGAAAACGCTGCTGCTCGTCGATGGCTCGAGCTACCTGTACCGGGCCTTCCACGCGATGCCCGATCTGCGCGCCGTGCCCGGCGACCCCAAGAGCCCGGCCACCGGGGCGATCCGGGGCATGATCAACATGATGACCGCGCTGCGCCGCGAGGTGCGCGCCGACTACGCGGCCTGCATCTTCGACGCCCCCGGCAAGACCTTCCGCGACGACTGGTACCCCGAGTACAAGGCCAACCGCTCGCCGATGCCCGACGACCTGCGCAGCCAGATCGACCCCATCCACGAAGTGGTCAGGCTGCTGGGCTGGCCGGTGATCACCGTGCCCGAGGTCGAGGCCGACGACGTGATCGGCACGCTCGCCAAGGTGGCGGCCGCGCAGGGCGTCGAGGTGATCGTGTCCAGCGGCGACAAGGACCTGAGCCAGCTGGTCGACGAGCACATCACCATCATCGACACGATGAACGGCAAGAAGCGCGACATCGCCGGCGTGACGGCCGAGTTCGGCGTGCCGCCCAGCCTCATGGTCGACTACCAGACGCTCATCGGCGACACGGTCGACAACGTGCCGGGCGTGCCCAAGGTCGGCCCCAAGACGGCCGCCAAGTGGCTGCTCGAATACGGCTCGCTCGATGCGCTGGTCGAACGCGCCGCCGAAGTGAAGGGCGCCGCCGGCGAGAACCTGCGCCAGGCGCTCGACAAGCTGCCGCTGAGCAAACGCCTCGTCACCATCCGCACTGATTGCGACCTGAACGGCCATGTCGAAGGCCTGCCCTCGCTCGAAGGCCTGCCCGTTGGTGCGCCGCAGACCGCCGAGCTGAAGCCCTTCTACGAGAAGTTCGGTTTCAAGAGCCTGGTGAAGTCGCTCGAAGCCCAAGAGGTGCCGCCCGAGCTGATCGAAGAGAACGCGAAGAAGAAGGCCGCGTCCAAGGCCGACCGCGATCAGGGCGGCCTGTTCGACGAGCCCTCCGAGCTGGACGCGCAAGAGGCCGCCGCGCCCGCGAGCAACCTCAAGTACGACACCATCATGGAATGGGCGCAGTTCGACGCCTGGCTCGCCAAGCTCGAGGCCGCCGAACTCACGGCCATCGACACCGAGACCACCTCGCTCGACGAAATGGTCGCGCAGATCGTCGGCATCAGCTTCAGCGTCACGCCGGGCGAAGCGGCCTACATTCCGCTCACGCACAACTACCCCGACGCGCCCGCGCAGCTGCCGATCGACGAGGTGCTTGCCAGGCTCAAGCCCTGGCTCGAGAACGCCGACAAGAAGAAGCTCGGCCAGCACATCAAGTACGACCGCCACGTGTTTGCCAACCATGGCATCGAGGTGCAGGGCTACGCGCACGACACCATGCTGCAAAGCTACGTGCTCGAAGTGAACAAACCGCACGGCCTGTCGTCCCTGGCCGAGCGCCACCTGGGGCGCAGCGGCATCTCGTACGAAGACCTGTGCGGCAAGGGCGCGCACCAGATTCCGTTCAGCCAGGTCGACATCGCCAAGGCCGCCGAATACTCGTGCGAAGACAGCGACCAGACGCTCGACGTGCACCGCACGCTGTGGCCCCTGCTGCAGAAGGAAGAGAAGCTGGGCTTCATCTACCAGCTCGAAATGGATTCGAGCGAGGCGCTGTACCGCATCGAGCGCAACGGCGTGCTGATCGACGCGCCCACGCTGGCCGCGCAGAGCCACGACCTGGGCACGCGCATCATGGCGCTGGAGCAGGAGGCCTACGACATCGCGGGCCAGCCCTTCAACCTCGGTTCGCCCAAGCAGATCGGCGAAATCTTCTTCACCAAGCTGGGCCTGCCCGTGGTCAAGAAGACGCCGAGCGGCGCGCCCAGTACCGACGAAGAAGTGCTCGAGAAGCTGGCCGAAGACTATTCGCTGCCCGCCAAGATCCTCGAGCACCGCGGCCTCTCGAAGCTCAAGGGCACCTACACCGACAAGCTGGGCCAGCTGGCCAACCCGCGCACCGGCCGCGTGCACACGCACTATGCGCAGGCGGTGGCCGTCACGGGCCGCCTGAGCAGCAACGACCCCAACCTGCAGAACATCCCGATCCGCACGCCCGAAGGCCGCCGCGTGCGCGAGGCCTTCGTGGCACCGGCGGGCAGCGTGATCGCCAGCGCCGACTACTCGCAGATCGAGCTGCGCATCATGGCCCACATCAGCGGTGACGAGTCGCTGCTGCGCGCCTTCACCGACGGCGTCGACGTGCACCGTGCCACGGCCGCCGAGGTGTTCGGCACCACGCCCGACCAGGTGTCGAGTGAGCAGCGCCGCTATGCCAAGGTCATCAACTTCGGGCTCATCTACGGCATGAGCAGCTTCGGCCTGGCGAAGAACCTGGGCATCGAGACCAAGGCCGCGGCCTCGTACATCGATCGCTACTTTGCGCGCTACCCGGGCGTGAAGACCTACATGGACCAGATCGTGGAGTTCGCGCGCGAGCACACCTATGTCGAGACCGTGTTCGGCCGGCGCCTCTACCTGAGCGAGATCAACGGCGGCAACGGCCCCCGCAAGAAGGCGGCCGAGCGCCAGGCCATCAACGCGCCGATGCAGGGCACGGCGGCCGACCTCATCAAGCTCAGCATGGTCAAGGTACAGAACGTGCTTGACGAAGAGAAGCGCGCCACCAAGATGATCATGCAGGTGCACGACGAACTGGTGTTCGAAGTGCCCGAGGCCGAGGTCGAATGGGTGCGCACCGAAATCCCGCGCCTGATGGCCGGCGTGGCGGCGCTCAAGGTGCCGCTGCTCGCCGAGATCGGCGTCGGGCCCAACTGGGACAAGGCCCACTGATCCTCCTTCGCACGATCCCCAAGAGACAAACGACAGAAAGAAGAAACACGCCCATGAAACTCCAGCCCCGCACCTTCCTGCTCGCCGCCGTCTGCGCGGCCTTCCTCGGCACCGCTTCCGCTGCCCCCGATGCCCGCATCGCCGCACTGGCCGCCAAGGAAAAGCCCGCCCTGCTCGAGACGCTGAAGGAGTTGGTCTCCATCGAGTCGGGCAGCCGCGACATCGAAGGCCTCGAGAAAATCTCCGACCTCATCGCCGCGAAGTTCAAGGCGCTGGGCGGCGAAGTGGAGCTCATCGACCCGAGCGCCGACGCCTACCGCATGGAAGACACGCCCGAGAAGATCGGCCGCGTGGTGCGCGCCACCTTCAAGGGCACGGGCACCAAGAAGATCATGCTCATCGCGCACATGGACACGGTCTACACCGTGGGCATGCTCAACAAGCAGCCGTTCCGCGTCGACGGCGACAAGGCCTACGGCCTGGGCATTGCCGACGACAAGCAGGGTGTGGCCGTCATCACGCACCTGGTGTCGATGCTGCAGGCGCTGAAGTTCAAGGACTACGGCACGCTCACCGTGCTGATCAACGGCGACGAGGAAATCAGCTCGCCCGGTTCGCGCGCCTTGCTCACCAAGCTGGGCGGCGAGCACGACGCCGTGCTGTCGTTCGAGGGCGCCTCCATCAAGGACGACAAGCTCTCGCTGGCCACCGCGGGCATCGCCTCGGTCACGCTGAACGTGGCGGGCAAGGCCTCGCACGCGGGCTCCGCACCCGAGCTGGGCGTGAACGCGCTGTACGAGCTGTCGCATCAAATCTTGCAGATGCGCGACCTGTCCGACCCGGCCACGGGTCTGAAGATGAACTGGACCATCTCCAAGTCGGGCACCAACCGCAACGTGATCCCCGCCAGCGCCACGGCGGGCGCCGACGTGCGCGTGCTCAAGGTGGCCGACTACGACCGCATCGAGCAGCAGGTGAACGAGCGCGTGAAGAAGCAGCTGGTGCCCGACGCCAAGGTCGAGCTGAAGTTCGAACGCCGCCGTCCGCCGCTCGAGGCCACCGACGCGTCGCGCGCGCTGGCCAAGCACGCGCAGGCCATCTACAAGGACGAGCTGGGCCGCCCGCTGGGCGCCGACGACAAGGCCGCCGGTGGCGGCACCGACGCGGCGTTCGCCTCGCTCAAGACCAAGGCGCCGGTCATCGAGCGCTTCGGCCTGCAAGGCTTCGGCGCGCACACGGCCGACGCGGAGTACGTGCTGATCGACTCCATCGAGCCGCGCCTGTACCTCGGCGTGCGCATGGTGATGGACATCGCCACCGGCAAGACCACCGTTCGCTGACCGCCACCGACCGCTGTCGGCCATGCGGCTGCGCCACATCGAGGTCTTCAACGCGATCATGCTCGCGGGCAGCGTGAGCGCGGCCGCGCGGCTCATCAACATCACGCAGCCGGCCGTGAGCCGCACGTTGCAGCATGCCGAGCTGCAGCTGGGCTTTCCGCTGTTCCAGCGCGCCAAGGGGCGGCTCACGCCGACCACCGAGGCGCTCACGCTGTACCCGCACATCGAGCGGCTGTTTGCGCAGCTCGACGAGGTGCAGCGGCTGGCGGCGAACCTGCGCGCGGGCAACGACACGGGCGAGCTGCGCATCCTCAGCGTGCTCGCGCTGAGCTACGAAATCCTGCCGCGCGCGCTCAAGGCCTTTCGCGAGATGCATCCGGGCTACGCGATCACGGTCGAGTCGCTGCACTCGCCGCAGATCATGTCGGCGCTGCTGCTGCAGGAGGCCGATGTTGGCTTTGCCTTCAGCCCCGCAGTGCATCCCTCGCTCACGCAGGAGACGCTGGCCGACAGCCGCATGGTGTGCGTGGCGCCCAAGGGCATGCTGCCGCGCGCGCTGGTGCGCAACGGCTCGGTGGCGCTGCACGACCTCATCGACCGCCCGGTGATCGGCCTGGACGGCCGCGACCCGGTCGGCACCAGCCTGAGCCAGGCCTGCCGGCAGGCGGGCGTGGGTTTCCAGCAGGCCGTGGTCACGGTGCAGACCTACCACGCCGCGCTGGCCATGGCGCACCACGGGCTGGGCGTGGCGCTGGTCGACGGCTGCACGGCGCGCTCGGCCGACCGTGCCAAGGTCGACGTGCTGACCCTGGAGCCGCACATTCCCGTGCCGGTGCGCGCGCTGCGCTTCGCAGGTCGGCCCGACTCGGTGGCCGTGCGCGGCATCACGCGCTGCATGCGCGAAGCGATCGAGCAGACCGCCTGAGAAAGATGCGGGGCATTCGCCTCGCGCCATAATCCGCGCCCATGCACGCCCTTCGAACCTTCTGCGCAATGCACCGCCTGGTGCTGGCGTGGTTCATGGCGTCGCTGCTGGTCGCGGGCGCGTCGCCGCTCGTGAACCCGCAGGCGATGGAGCTCGTGTGTTCCGCCGCGGGCACCGTCAAGCTCATCGTGCAGGGCGACGACGGCGTCACCGAAGTCGGCATGGCGGCCATGGACTGCCCGCTGTGCATGGTCTCCGGGCCGCCGCCTGCCACCGTGCAGGTGACGCTGCCCACGCCGCTGCCGCTGGGCCGCGCGCTGCAATCGATTCCTGCTGCCCGCCTCGCGGCAGCCACGGCCTCGCCGCTGCCGGCGCGCGGGCCGCCCACGCATCTCTCCTGAGCTTCGTCGTTCCTGCACCTGACGCCGCCTGAACGGGCCGCGCGGTGCGTTCCCGGTCGTTGTGCGGCCGGCGCTGCGCCTCATTGTTTTCGCCAGCGTCGTCGCAAGAGAGATGCCATGCCCACCCTTTCCCGTGCCCCCGCTTTGGGGCTGCTTGCCCTGTTCGGCGCCGTCAGTTCGCCTGTCCAAGCCCAGACCACCGTGTCTTCACTGCCTTTGATCGAGGTGGCCGACGACGCCCCGCGCCCCAACGGCCGGCTCGACCTCGACACGCCCGCCGACACCGCGAGCCGCCTGGGCCTCACGCCGCGCGAGACGCCGGCTTCCGTCACGGTGGTGAACCGCGCGGTGCTCGATGCGCGCGGCGCGCAGAACACGCAGGAGGCGCTGCGCGCCGTGCCCGGCGTGACCGCGCACGACGCGCCCGGCAACGTCGGCGTGAGCTACCGTGGCTTTGGCAGTGGCTCGATCGCGCAGCTGTTCAACGGCATCAACCTGCAGTATTCGATCGCGGCGCGCCCGGTCGACAGCTGGATCTACGACCGCGTCGAGGCCATCGGCGGCCCGTCGAGCTTCCTGTTCGGCTCGGGCGCGCTGGGCGGGTCGATCAACTACATCACCAAGGCGCCCGAGCGCAGCGACTTCGCCGAAGCGCAGCTGCGCCTGGGCACGCAGAACCTGAAAGAGGCCTCCTTCGGCCTGAACCGCCGCATCGCCGGCGACGGCGGCGCGGGCAGCCACTACGCGCGCATCGACGTGAACCACCGCGACGCCCACGGCTGGACCGACGGCACCAAGAGCCAATCGACGCAGCTCGCGGCCTCGCTGCTGTCGGACTTCGGCGGCGGCCTGAAGCACACGCTGGCCTACGAATACCAGGACGAAGACGTCACGCGGCCCTACTGGGGCACGCCGGTGCTGAACCCGGCGGGCGGCGAGATGCGCATCGACCGCGGCACGCGCTTCAAGAACTACAACAGTGCCGACGGCCTCTACGCGCAGCGCGTGCAGTGGCTGCGCTCGGTCACCGAATGGCAGGCCAGCGACGCGCTGCAGTTCAAGAACACCTTCTATGCCTACGACGCGCTGCGCGACTACCGCAACGTCGAGAACTACCGCTACAACGCGCGCAACACGGCCGTCATCCGCTCGGGCGCCTTGCTGCAGCGGCACGACCAGGACGTGTGGGGCAACCGCGTCGAGGGCCTTTACAAGGGGCAGATCGGCGAGCTGAAGAGCGACTGGTCCTTCGGGCTGGACTTCAGCGTGAACCGGCAGACGCGCTTTCCCAACAGCCTGCCCGGCACCGTGAGCACGGTGAACCCGTACGTCTTTGCCACCGAGCGCTTCTTCGACGTGCCGGGCATGACGCCCGGTTTTCGCCCCGACCGCGACAACAAGGTGCGGACCACCGCGCTGTACCTGGAGAACCGCACCGCGCTGCAGCCGTCGCTGCACCTCGTGACGGCGCTGCGCCACGAGCGCATCGACCTCGACCTGGTCAACCGCCGCACCGTGGATGCGGCGAACCCGGCCACCTTCCATCGCGGCTACCAACCCACCACCGGCCGCATCGGCCTGGTGTGGGACATCGCGCCCGGCGCCAACCTGTACGCGCAGTACGCCACGGCGGCCGACCCGCCGTCGGGCGTGCTCTCGACCGCCTCGTTCGCCGACGTGCGCAACAACAGCGAGCTCACCACGGGCCGGCAGGTCGAGGTCGGCACCAAGCTCGATTTCTGGCAGGGCAAGGGCACGGCCACGCTTGCGGCCTACAGCATCCGCCGCACCAACATCGCGACGCAGGACCCGGCCAACAGCGCGCTCACGGTGCTCGTCGGCGAGCAGTCGTCCAAGGGCGTGGAGCTGGCGCTCGGGCTGCAGCCCACGCCGCAGTGGTCGCTGCAGGGCAACCTCACGTACGTCGATGCGCGCTACGAGCAGTTCCGCCAGGGCGGCGTGTCGCTCGCGGGCCGCACGCCGACCAACACGCCGGCGGTGGTCGCGAACCTCTGGGTGTCGTACGCCATCACGCCGCGCCTGCAGGCCACGGCGGGCGTGCGGCATGTGGGCAAGGTGTACGCCGATGCGGCCAACACGATGCACTGGCCCGGCTACACGCTGCTCGACCTCGGGCTGAGCTGGCAGGCAAACCGCAACGTCACGCTGGTGGGGCGCGTGCGCAACGCGACCGACCGCGTGTACGCCGCGAACGTCGGCGCCGGCTTCGCCTACCTCGGCGCGCCGCGCACGGCCGACGTGTCGGTGCGCGTGAGCTTCTGAACCGAAGGAGCGCCGTCATGCATGCGAAACGTTGGTTGTTCCTGGTCCACCGCTGGCTCGGTGTGGTCGTCTGCGCCTTCTTCGCGATGTGGTTCGTCTCGGGCGTGGTGATGATGTACGTGGGCTACCCCAAGCTCACCGAGGCCGAGCGTCTGCAGCACCTGCCGCCGCTCGATGCAAAGGCGCCCTTGCTGGGGCCGCGGCAGGCACTCGATGCGGCCGGTATCGCGGGGCCGTTGCAGGACCTGCGGCTGGCCGTGGCCAGCGGCGGGCAGGCGGTGTACCTCGCGGTGCCGGCGAGCGCGGCAGAACCCGGCGCGCGCCGATCGCCACCGGGGCGCGGCGTGGTCGTCGTCGATGCGCAGACCGGCGCCGTGCTGCGCCAGGTCGACCGCGCCCGCGCGCTCGTGAGCGCGCAGGCCTATGGGGGCGAGGGCGTGGTGCTCAGGTACCGGGGCACCATCGACGAAGACGCCTTCACCCATTCGCGCGGGCTCGACGCGCACCGCCCGCTGCATGTGGTCGACCTGGCCGATGCGCAGGCCACGCGGCTGTACATCTCGGGCCGCACCGGCGAGGTGGTGCGCGACGCACCGCGTGCCGAGCGGCTGTGGAACTACGCCGGTGCGTGGATCCATTGGCTGTACCCGCTGCGCGGCACGGGCCTGGACCGCTACTGGGCCGACATCGTCAACTGGCTGTCGATCGTCGGCATCGCCGTCACGCTCACCGGTACCGTGGTGGGCGTGATGCGCTGGCGCTTCCGGCGCACCTACAAGAGCGGCTCGCATTCGCCGTACCAGGGCTTCATGATGCGCTGGCATCACATCAGCGGGCTGCTGTTCGCGCTCGTCACGCTGACGTGGATCTTCAGCGGGCTGATGTCGATGAACCCCTGGCGCGTGTTCGACAGCGGTGCGCCGGCATTGCGCATGGCGGCGATGCAGGGCGGGCCGCTCGTGGTGAACGCTGGCGATGCGGCGCCCGCTGCATTGCTGGCTTCCACGCGTGGCGACATCCGCGAACTGCGCTGGGTGCGCGCGGCGGGGCAGACGCTGGTGCTGGCCAGCACCGCCAACGGCCGGCCGCTGGTGCGCGACGCGGCCAGCGCACAGCCTCGGCAGATCGACCCGGAGGCGCTGCGCAGCGCCGTCGCGCAGCTGCTGCCTGATCCGGTCGCACGCATCGACGTGCTCACCGCCTACGACAGCCACTACTACACGCGCGAAGCGCACACCATGACCGGCGGCGGCGAGAAGCCGCTGCCCGTCTGGCGGGTTGTGTTCGCCGACGCGCACGCCACCTGGGTCCACATCGATCCGCAGACCGGCGCCGTGCTCGGCCGCAGCGACAGCACGCGCCGGTGGAGCCGCTGGCTGTTCGCGATGCTGCACAGCTGGGACTGGCTGCCGCTGCTCGAACACCGCCCGCTGTGGGACGTGCTGCTGGTCGCGCTCAGCGCGGGCGGTGCGCTGCTGAGCCTGACCGGCGTGGTGATCGGCTGGCGGCGCCTGGGCCGCAAGCTCAAGCGTGCGGCGGGGCCGCGTCCAGCGCCTGCGCGATCCGCTGCGCCGAGCCGAAGGCCAGCGTGAACCCCAGCGCGCCGTGGCCGGTGTTGAACAGCATGTTCGACGGCGCGTGCGGCAGCCGCCCGATGATCGGCAGGCCCTTCGGCGTGGCCGGGCGCATGCCGGTCCAGGGGTGCAGCTCGGCCAGCCGGCTCGCGCGCGGGAACACGGCGCGCGTGGCGTCGGCCAGCGTCTCGATGCGCGTGGCGGGAATGCTCGCGTCGTGCCCCACGAGCTCGGCCATGCCGGCCACGCGCAGGCGCGAGCCGATGCGCGCGAAGACGACCTTGCGCGCGCTGTCGGTCACGTTCACGCGCGGCGCCGCGCCGGGGGCGGGGTCGACGTCGACCGTGATGCTGTAGCCCTTGAGCGGATACACCGGCAGGTAGGCGCCGAGCGCGCGACCCAGCTTGTGCGAGGCCGAGCCGAGTGCCATCACGAAGGCATCGGCTTCGATGTTGCCTTCACTGGTCTGCACGGCGGCGACACGGCCCTCGCTGCGCGCGAAGCCGTGCACGTCGGCACCGAGCATGAAGCGCACGCCGCGCGCGCTCAGTGCGCGCATCAGCTCGGCGCACACCTTGAGGCAGTCGGCCGCGCACTCGCTCGGAGTGTGGACCGCGCCCGCCATCTGGCCGCGGTAGTCCGCGAGCGCGGGCTCGATGGCCACGCACTCGTCGGGTGTGACGATGCGCTGCTCGCTGCCCAGCGTGCGCTGCAGTTCGACTTGCGTGCGCGCACCGGCCAGCGAGGCGGCGCTCGCATAGAGCACCAGCTTGCCGGTGGCGGAGAAGTCGCAGTCGGGCGCGATGTCGGCCTGCATGGCCTCGAAGCCGGTGCGGCTCGCGGCCGCCAGCGCGAGCAGCTGCGCGGTGGTGTCGCGCGAGGTCGCGGCGTTGCACGCGGCCAGGAAGGCCAGGCCCCAGCGCCATTGCAGCGGGTCGAGCTGCGGGCGCAGCTTCAGCGGCGAGGTGGGGGAGAACAGCAGCTTGGGCAGCTGCGTCCAGATCGACGGATCGGCCAGCGGCTGCACGTACGAGTAGCTCAGCTGCGCGCCGTTGCCGCCGCTGGCGCCCGCGCCGGGCGCCGCGCGGTCGATCACCGTGACCTGGTGGCCCTGGCGCTCGAGTTGCCAGGCGGTCGCCAGGCCCACGATGCCGGCGCCGAGCACGCACACATGCATGGAGGCAACTTTCCGGAAGTGAAGAAAAAAGGGAACAGAAGAGACAGCGTGCGACTGTAGAGGCCCCTCGCCGTGCCCGGAAATGCCAAAAGAACCCAGCCCATAACCTTTGGGCATGACCCCGGGGTTAATTGGAATTGTCCCGATGTGTCACTCCTTCTTACACTGGCTGTCTGTTCAATCCAACCGATGAAGGCTCGAATGAAACTCTCCGTTTTGATGGCGTCCCTGGCTGCCGCGGTCCTCTTCACTGCACCGGCCGCACAAGCTGCCGACACGCTCGCCAAGATCGCCGAGTCCGGCAAGATCTCGCTCGCCTACCGCGAGTCGTCGGTGCCCTTCAGCTACCTGGACGGCCCCAACAAGCCGATCGGGTTCTCGGTGGAACTCTCCAACGCCGTGGTCGAGGCGGTGAAGAAGAAGTTGAACAAGCCCAACCTGCAGGTCTCGCTGATGGCGGTCACCTCGCAGAACCGCATCCCGCTGATCACCAACGGCACCATCGACCTGGAGTGCGGCTCCACCACCAACAACACCGCGCGCGGCAAGGACGTGGCCTTTGCGGTGAACCACTTCTACACGGGCACGCGCCTGCTGACGAAAAAGTCCTCCAAGATCAAGGACTACGCCGACCTGGCCAAGAAGACCGTGGCCAGCACCACCGGCACCACCAACGCGCTGGTCATGCGCAAGTACAACACCGAGAAGAACCTCGACATGAACATCGTGCTCGGCAAGGACCACGCCGACGCGTTCCTGCTGGTCGAGAGCGACCGCGCCGTGGCCTTCGCCATGGACGACATCCTGCTGTTCGGCCTCATCGCCAACTCGAAGAACCCGGCCGACTACGAAGTGGTGGGCGAGTCGCTGCAGGTCGAGCCCTACGCCTGCATGCTGCCCAAGGACGACCCGGCCTTCAAGAAGCTGGTGGACGACACCTTCACCGCCATGATGAAGAGCGGCGAGTTCGAGAAGCTCTACGCCAAGTGGTTCATGCAGCCGATCCCGCCGAAGAACGTGCCGCTGAACCTGCCGATGAGCGACCAGCTGAAAGAGAACCTCAAGGCCTTCAGCGACAAACCAGCGACCTGATCGCACAGAGAGAGCGAAAGAGAAAAGACATGGTCGCAGCCACACAGGTCGTCGGCATCCTCGGGGGCATGGGCCCCGCGGCGGGCGCCGACTTCGTCCGGCTCTTCGTGCAGGCCTGCGCGCAGCAGATGCGTGCGCGTGGCGAGCCGGTGCGCGACCAGTCCTTTCCCGAGCACTGGCTGGCGCAGGTGCCGGTGCCCGACCGCACCGGCGCGCTGGCCTCCGATGCGCAGGGCGCGCACCAGCCGCTCGAACCGATGCTGCAGGCGCTGGGCCGGCTGGCCGCGCTGGGCAGCCGCGCCGTGGCCATCGCCTGCAACACCGCGCATGCGTGGCATGCCAACCTGCAGGAGCGCTTTCCGCAGGTCGAGCTGCTGCACATGGCGCGCGAAACCGCGCAGCACCTGGCCGCGCAGGGCGCGAGCGAGGTGGCGCTGATGGCCACCGAGGGCACCTACCGCGTGCGGCTGTACGAGCAGGCGCTGGCCGAGGCCGGCCTGGGCTGCCATGTGCCGTCGGCCGACGAGCGCCAGACCATCATGCGCGGCATCTTCGACGGCGTGAAGGCCGGCAACCTGCCGCTGGCCGAACGCTGCTTCTCCGAGGTCGCGCTGCGGCTGGCCGAGCGGCACGGCCCGGTCACGATCATCATGGGCTGCACCGAGGTGCCGCTGGGCCTGCAGGGCTCGGCCGCGGTGGCGGGGCTGCGCCTCGTCGATCCGGCCCAGGTGCTGGCCGAGGCGCTGGCACGGCGGGCCTACGGCACCTGACCGCAGCCCGAAGCGGCCCGGCTGCTTTACGGTCCGGTCACACGGCCCGGCCCGATTTCGCCTACATTGCGGCGTGCGTTTTTCTACGCCACACCCCCTTGTCAGACGATTCAACCGGAGCCCTTGCATGACCTCCTTCGACGACAACCGTTCCGAATTCGATTCGCTGCGCCCCGGCGACAGCACCGAGCAGGGGGCCACGCGCCGCACCGCGCTCAAGGCCGCCCTCGGTGTCGGCTACGCCGCCGCCGTGCTGCCGGTGGCCGCGCAGACGGCCATCGCCACCCCGGCCGACGGCCTGAAGGCCGGCCCCATCAAGTACACCGTCAACGGCTTCGGGGTGCCCGCCTATGCCGCGGCACCGGCCGGCAAGACCGGGCTGCCCGTGGTGCTGGTGATCCAGGAAATCTTCGGCGTGCACGAGTACATCGCCGACACCTGCCGCCGCTTCGCCGAGCTGGGCTACCTGGCCATCGCGCCCGAGCTGTACGCGCGCCAGGGCGATCCGCGCGGCTACACCGACATTCCCAAGCTGCAGGCCGACATCGTCACCAAGGTGCCCGACGCGCAGGTCATGGCCGACCTCGACGGCGCGCTGGCCTGGGCCAAGGCCAACGGCGGCGACACGAGCAAGGCCGGCATCACCGGTTTCTGCTGGGGCGGGCGCATCGTGTGGCTGTATGCGGCCACCGGCAAGGTCAAGGCCGGCGTGGCCTGGTACGGCCGGCTGGTCGGGCAGGCCAGCGAATTGCAGCCCAAGCACCCCGTCGACATCGCCGCCAGCCTGCAGGCGCCGGTGCTCGGCCTGTACGGCGGAAAAGACCAGGGCATCCCCCTTGACACGGTTGATAAGATGAAAGCTGCTCTGGCCACTGGAACTGCAGCGGCCAAGGCATCGAGCTTCGTCGTGTACCCCGAAGCAGGCCACGCGTTCCACGCCGACTACCGCCCCAGCTACCTCAAGAGCGCCGCGGAAGACGGCTGGCAGCGTGCCACGGCCTGGTTCAAAGCCAATGGTGTCGCCTGACCGAAGACGGCGCCCGTAGCCACCCGCCGCCGAAGGCCGTCCGAAGTGACGGCCTTTCTCTTTTTATGAACGGAACAAGGTCATAACGGCCGTCCCTCTTGCGCAAGCAGCTATGAATTTGATAGTAATTCTCGTGGCGACCCTGGTCGCCGGCATCGGTAGCGTCTGGCTCGCGGCCCTGCTGCTGCGCGTGGGCGTGCGCAGCGGTGGCGGCGGCGTGAACCCGCAGCACCTGCTGAGCCTGGCGGCTGGCGCGCTGCTGGCCACCGCCTTCATGCACCTGCTGCCTGAGGCCTTCGAAAGCCGCATCGAACCCGCGCTGCTGTTCGCGGTGCTGCTGTTCGGGTTGGTGTTCTTCTTTTTGCTCGACAAGGCCGAGCTGTGGCACCACGGGCATGAGCATCACCATGGCGATGCCGCACCGGCGAAAGAGGGCGCGCACGATCACCACGGCCACGACCATCACGACCATTCGCACGCTCATCACCACCATGCACCCCCCACGGGCGGCGGCGGCTGGGCCGTGCTCACCGGCGACAGCGTGCACTGCTTCGGCGACGGCATCCTGATCGCCTCGGCCTTCGTGGCCGACATCCGCCTGGGCCTCGTGGCCGCGCTGGCCGTGCTCGCGCACGAAGTGCCGCACCACATCGGCGACCTCGTGGTGCTGCGCCAGAGTTCGGCCAATTCGCGCGCGGCGCTGGTGAAGGTGTCGCTTGCGGGCACGATGACCATGCTCGGCGGCATCGCGGGCTGGTGGCTGGTCGACCAGCTGCATGGCTGGCTGCCGTACTTCCTGGTGCTGGCGGGCAGCAGCTTCGTCTACGTGGCGCTGGCCGACCTGATTCCGCAGCTGCAAAAGCGCCTGCCCGCGCGCCAGACCGCGGCGCAGATCGCGTGGCTGGCAGCGGGCATCCTGCTGGTCACGCTCGTGAGCCGGCTCGCGCACGGCGAGCATGGCCACGAACACGGCCATGATGAAGGACACGGCGAGCACGGCCACGTCCACAAAGACTGACGACGGCGCGTGTGGGCGGCCTCGAGGGACGGGAAACTTTCCGACACCGACGTCAGCCCGTCGATCCACCGCAAGGGGCAAAACAGGCGCACCATAGAGGGCCGTTTACTCATCTGCCGAGGAATTCGATCATGACGCCCCAAGCCGATGCCACCGCGCGCTCCGCCTCGTCGTCCGAAGACGACGATGACGACAGCACGCCTGCCGACGACTTCGATGAACTCGAAGCCGATGCGTCCGACGACCTGTCGGACGAAACGGGCATCGACCTCACCGATGCCAGCGAGCTCGATGCCGACAACGTGCCGGCCGACGAAGAGTTCGACCGCGTGATGAACGCGCCGGACTGATTCGCCTGACCCAGCCCGGTCAGGCCGGCTCGGGCCAGCGCGCCTGTGCCGGACGCACCGATTCGTAGAAGCGCGCCATCTGCAGCACGCCCAGGTCGTCGAAGCGGCGCCCCGCGATCTGCAGGCCGATCGGCAGGCCATTTTTCGCATGGCCGCAGTTGATCGACGCGGCCGGCTGTTCCGACTGGTTGAACACCGACGTGAAGTGCGAGTCCTTCAGCAGGTTTTCCGAGCCGCTGTTGATCGCGTCCGCCGCGAACGGCAGCACCGGCGACACCGGCGACAGCACGTAGTCGAAGTGCTGCGTGGCCGCCACGGTGGCCGCGCGCAGCGCCTGCATGCGCGTGAAGGCGCGGAAGGTGTCTTCGGGCGTGAGCGAGGCGGCGAACTCCGCCGCCTGGTGGATGTAGCCGGCCGCGAGCTTCGCGCGTTCGGGTGCCATCGCGGCCAGGTCGACGCGGCAGCGCATGGTGAAGAAGTGGGCCATGCCCATGCGCATGTCCAGCGTGCTCCAGTCGGCCAGCGGTTCGACGATGGCACCGGCCTGCTCGAACAGGCGGGCCGCGGCCAGCACGGCCTCTTCCACTTCCGCATCGATCGGCCAGCCGCCCATGGTCTCGGTCCACAGGCCGATGCGCAGGCCCTTCACATTGCGCTCGAGCCGCTGCCACGCGAAGTCGTTCGGCGGCAGGCTCATGTAGTCGCGTGCGTCGGGGCGCGTCACCACCTGCATCAAGAGCGCGGCGTCGGCCACGGTGCGCGTCATGGGGCCGATCACACGCGCGGCGGCGGGTGGGTCGACGGGGATGCGGCCCTGGCTGGGCTTGAGGCCGAACACGCCGCAGAAGCTGGCCGGAATGCGCACCGAGCCGCCGATGTCGGTGCCCAGGTGCAGCGGGCCGTAGCCCGCGGCGGCAGCGGCGCCGGCGCCCGAGCTCGAGCCGCCGGTGTTGCGGCCCAGGTCCCATGGGTTGCGCGTGAGCGCGTGGAAGCTCGAGGGCGCCGCGCCCAAGAAGCCGAAATCGGGCATCGTCGTCTTGGTCACGATCACCGCGCCGGCTTCGCGCAGGCGTGCGGCGGCGGGGGCGTCGGCTGCGGCGGGCGCCAGCACGGTCGCTGCGCTGCCGATCGGCGTGGGCGTGCCGCGCGTGGCGATGTTCTCCTTGAGCGTGACCGGCACGCCGTCGAGATCGCCCTGCGGCTTGCCCTGGGCCCAGCGTGCCTCGGAGGCGCGCGCCGATGCGAGCGCGGCTTCGGCGTCCAGCCCGTAGGTGGCGTGGATGTGCGGCTCCCAGCGCTCGATGCGCGCGAGCACGGCCTGCGTCACCTCGACCGGCGACAAGGCGCGGTCACGGTAGCGTTCGAGCAACTGGAGGGCACTGAGTTCGTACAGGGGTGTGGTCATGTCTTCGTTTCTTCTTTGGGTGGTGGGATGAAGGTGGGTTGAAAGAGAGGACGAGGACGGCGCTCAGCCGCCCCCGAACGCATAGCCCTGGCCCGGCGCCGCGGCCAGCAGCGTGCGCGTGTAGGCCTCGCGTGGTGACAGCAGCACGTCGTGCGCGCTGCCTTGCTCGACGATGCGGCCCTTGTGCATCACGATCAGGCGGTCGCAGATCTGGCTGGCCACGCGCAGGTCGTGGGTGATGAACAGGATGCCGATCGACAGCCGCTGCTGGATCTCCGCGAGCAGCTTCAAGATCTGGTCCTGCACCGACACGTCGAGCGCCGACACGGCTTCGTCGGCGATCAGCACGCGCGGCTCGCAGGCCAGCGCGCGCGCAATGCACAGCCGCTGGCGCTGGCCGCCCGAGAACTCGCTCGGGTAGCGGTGCAGCACCTCGGGCTGCAGCCGCACCAGCGCCATCAGCTCCTCCGCGCGCTGCCAGGCCTTGGCATGCGGCACGCCGAAATTCACCGGCCCCTCGACGATCGACTGGCCCACCGTGCGGCGCGGGTTGAGCGAGCGGTTCGGGTCCTGGAACACGACCTGCACCATGCGCCGGAACGCCGAGCGCTGCGCGCCGCGCGAGCCCTCGATGCCGGGCACGCGGATGTCGCCGTCGGTCGGCTCGATCAGTCGCGCGATGCAGCGCGCCACGGTCGACTTGCCCGAGCCCGATTCGCCCACGATGCCGACCGTCTCGCCCGCATGCAGCTTCAGCGACACGTCGGCCGCCGCATGCACCGTGCGGCGCTTGCCGGGCCAGCTGCCCGTGCGGTAGACCTTGCCCACGCCGCGCGCATCGAGCAGCGGCGCCTGGGCGTCGATGGGCGCGCGCAGCACGGGCGCCAGCCGCGGCACGGCGTCGAGCAGCATGCGCGTGTAGGCCTCCTTCGGGCGGCGCAGCACTTCGTCCTTCGGGCCGCTCTCGACCTGCCGGCCCAACTGGAGCACCACCACCTGGTCGGCGATGTCCGCCACCACGCCGAAGTCGTGCGTGATGAACAGCACGGCCGTGCCGTTCTCCTGCTGCATCTCGCGGATGAGCGCGAGGATCTCGGCCTGCGTGGTCACGTCGAGCGCGGTGGTGGGCTCGTCGCAGATCAGCAGGGCCGGGCGCAGGATCAGCGCGATGGCGATCACGATGCGCTGGCGCTGCCCGCCCGAGAGCTGGTGCGGGTAGGCGTCGTAGATGCGCTGGGGCTCGGGCAGCCGCACGCGCTCGAAGATGGCCAGCACGCGCGCGCGGCGCGCGGCGGCGCCCAGCGTCGTGTGCTCGGCCAGGATCTCGTCGACCTGCGCGCCGCAGCGCATCACCGGATTGAGCGCGGTCATCGGTTCCTGGAACACCATCGCCATGCGCGCGCCGCGCAGGGCGCGCAGCCGCGCCGGGCTGGCCGCGAGCACGTCCTCGCCCTGCACCTCGATGCGCCCGGCCGAGGGCCGCAGCGACGCGGGCAGCAGGCCCATCGCGGCCTGCGCGATGACCGACTTGCCGGAGCCCGATTCGCCCAGCAGGCACACGACCTGGCCGGGCATCACGTCGAACGAGATGCCGTGCACCGCGTGCGCGCGGTCGGCGCCGGCGGGCAGGTCGATGGCGAGGTCGCGCACCACGAGGCAGGGCGCGGCGGACGTTGTGGAAGGGGTGGATGTCATGCTCAGCCTCCGCGTGCCTTGAACTTGGGATCGAGTGCGTCGCGCAGGCCGTCGCCGAGCATGTTCACGGCCAGCACCGTGAGCGCCAGGAACAGGCCGGGCAGCAGCACGGTCGAGGGATGCGAGGTGAAGTGCGTGCGGCCTTCGGACATGATGTTCCCCCAGGTCGGCACTTCGGACGGCAGGCCGATGCCCAGGAAGGACATCACCGCCTCCACCAGCATCGCCGCCGCGCAGATGAAGGTGCCCTGCACGATCAGCGGCGCCACCGTGTTGGGCAGGATGTGGCGCAGCATCAACTTCCAGGTCGGCGTGTCGAGCGCGACGGCCGCTTCCACATACGGCTCTTCGCGCACCGACAGCACCACCGAGCGCACCAGCCGCGCCACGCGCGGCGTCTCGGGCACCACGATGGCCAGGATCACCGTGAGCAGGCTGGGCCGCCACACGGCCACCAGCACGATCGCGAACAGGATGCCGGGGATGGCCATCATCCCGTCCATCACCCGCATGATCACGCCGTCCAGGCGCCGGAAGTAGCCCGCCACCATGCCCACCACGAGGCCGAACGCGACCGAGCCCAGCGCCACCGCCACGCCCACCGACAACGAGATGCGTGCGCCGTAGGCCGTGCGGCTCCACAGGTCGCGGCCCATGCTGTCGGTGCCCAGCGGGAAGAAGCGATCGAAGCTGTCGCCCGCCAGCGTGGTGAACTCGGCGCGCGCGCCGGGCGGCAGGTGCGAGTTCGCGGGGTCCATCGCGTTCGGGTCGATGGTGCCGAGCCAGGGCGCGGCCACCGCCAGCAGCAGCATCGCGGCCAGCAGGACGCCGCCGATGCGCACGCCGCCGTTGGCGAGCAGGCGGCGCAGCAGCGAGCGGGCCGGGGCCCGGGGTGCGGCGGGCGGAACCGCGGCAGAGGCAGGCGCGTCGTCGCGCAGGGAGATCGAAGTCATGGCGGGGCTTTCGAAGGAAGGTCAGTACCGGATGCGCGGATCGAGCAGCAGGTAGCTCAGGTCCACCAGCAGGTTGACCACCACGTACACGAGCGAGAAGAAGAGGGTGATCGCCTGGATCAGCGGGTAGTCGCGCGAGAGCACGGCGTCCACCGTGAGCTGGCCCAGGCCGGGGATCGCGTAGATCGTCTCGGTGACCACCACGCCGCCGATCAGGCCCGCCACGCTCAGGCCGATGACGGTGGCGATCGGCACGGCCGCGTTGGCCAGCGCGTGGCGCAGCAGCATGCGCCACTCGGCGATGCCCTTGGCGCGCGCGGTGCGCACGTAGTCTTCGGTGAGCGCCTCCGACACCGCCGCGCGCGTGACCCGCGCGATGAGTGCCGCGTACATCACGGCCAGCGTGACGCAGGGCAGCGCCAGGTGGCGCAGCCACGGGCCGATGCCGTCGCCGATGCGCTGGTAGCCCTGTGAGGGCAGCCAGCCGAGCTGCATCGAGAACAGCCAGATCATCACGTAGCCGGCCACGAACACCGGCACCGAGAAGCCGAGCACCGAGGCGCCCATGATGAAGCGGTCGAGCCGGCCGCCGCGCCGCGAGGCCGCGAGCACGCCCAGCGGCACGGCGATCAGCACCGTGAGCACCACCGTCACCGCCGCCACCGAGAGCGTGGGCTCCAGGCGCTGGCCGATCAGGTCGGTCACGCGCATCCGGTAGAAGAACGAGTAGCCGAGGTCGCCGCGCAGCACCTGGCCGAGCCAGTGCACGAACTGCGTGACGATCGATGCGTCCAGGCCCAGCTGGGCGCGGATGCGCGCGATGTCCTGCGCGCTGGCCGCGTCGCCGGCAATGGCCGCCGCGGGGTCGCCGGGCGTCATGCGCAGCAGCAGGAAGACGATGACGGCCACGATCAGGAGCACGGGCGCGGTGGCCAGTCCGCGGCGCAACAGGAAGTGGAGCATGTGAATCAGGTCCTTGACGAGGGGCCGGGCGTGTGGCGCGGGCAAAGGAAGTCCCGCCCGGCTGCCGCGCAAGGCGCAGCCGGTCAGGGGTGTCGATCAGAAGGGAGAGAGGGGCTGGCTTACGGCGCGGGCGTCTTGCGCACGTTCCAGTACAGCACCGCTGGCGACGGCAGCAGGCCGGTGATGGTGCCGCGGCGCACGGCCGTGGGCGCCTTGCCTTCGCCGAGCGGTGCGAGCACGCCGTGCTCGAGCACGACCTGCTGGATCTGCGTGGCGATCTCCTTGCGCTGCGCGAGGTCGGCGGTGGCGATGAACTTGGTCTTCAGCGCCTCGAGCTCGGGCACCACGGGCCAGCCGAAGTAGCCCTGGTCGCCGTTGCCGGTCAGCGGGCTGTAGCCGATGGGGCTGCTCGCGTCCACGCCGCCCCAGAAGGTGATGAAGGCGTTCCAGCCGCCGTTCTCGGGCAGGTCCTTCTTGGCGCGCCGGGTCACGAGCGTGGCCCAGTCGGTGGTCTGCACGTCGACGTTGAAGCCCACCTGCTTGAGCAGCTGGCCGTACACCGCGGGCAGTTTGTTCAGCGCGGGCGCGTCGCCCGGCAGCAGGATCACCACGGGCTTGCCGTCGTAGCCCGACTCCTTGAGCAGCTTGCGCGCTTCTTCGAACTGCGGCTTGCCGGTGTAGAAGCCTGTCTTGTCGCTCGCGTAGAGCGAGCCGCACAGGTAGATCGAGGCGCAGGGCTTGTAGAAGTCGCGGAAGGTGACCTGCGCGCGCAGCATCGCTTCCTGGTTGATGGCCAGCATCGCGGCCTTGCGCGCCTTCGGGTTGTTGAAGGGCGGCACCTTGTGGTTGTAGAGCACTGTGAAGGGGCCCGCCGGCATCACGTCGACCAGCTCGATCTTGTCGTTGGTGCGCATGCCCGTGTAGCCCGAAGATGGCACGGTCTCGAGCATGTCGACCTCGCCGTTGAGCAGCGCATTGGCCTGCGTCTGCGGGTCGCGCAGCATCACCCATTCGACGCGGTCGACGTGCACCACCTTGCCGCCGGCCAGGCCCGAGGCGGGCTCCTTGCGCGGCACGTAGGCGGTGTTCTTGCGGTAGATGACGCGGTCGCCCGGGCGGAAGTCTTCCTTGGCGAGCGTGAAGGGGCCGGAGCCCACCATCTCGTCGATCTGCTTGTCGGCGGGCGTGTCGGCCACGCGCTTGGGCATGATGAAAGGCACCAGCGGGTTGGGCTTGCCGAGTGCGTCGAGCACCACGCCGAAGGGCTGCTTGAACGTCATGCGAAAGCCGTTGGGGCCGTCGGCGGCGATGCTGTCCATCGCCTCGTACATCTTCTGGCCCAGCGTGTCGCGCTTGGCCCAGCGCGCCAGCGAGGCGATCACGTCCTGCGAGGTGACCGGCGCGCCGTCGTGGAACTTCAGGCCCGGGCGCAGCGTGAAGTTCCACACCTTGTTGTCGGCGCTCGCGCTGTACTTGTCGACCATCTGCGGCTTGATGACGCCCTTCTCGTCCATCGCGAAGAGGGTGTCGTAGATCATCAGGCCGTGGTTGCGCGTGATGTTGGCGGTGGTCCAGATCGGGTCGACGATCTTCAGATCCGACGAGGGCACGGTGCGAAGCACGGTCTGGGCGGACGCGGTGGCGGCGAAGCACAAAGCGAGCGCCGACAGGGAAGCCGCCGCGACGCGGCGCGGTGAAAGGTGGATTGCCATGGAGCCTTACTTCTTTCGGGAGGGAGCGGAAGACGAGGGAGAGGAAGACGGGGCCGATTCCTTGCTTTCGCGCAGCTGCACCAGCAGGAATTCGAAGATGTCGCGCGAGCCTTCTTCGGCGTCGATGAGCTTGTGCATGATGCGGCGCAGGTTCTCGATGTCGGCGACGCTCAGGCAGTCGAGAAAGCGCGCTTCCATCTCATGCCCGATGGGCTCGGCGCGCAGCACCATGTCGATGCCGGCCGGGCTCAGGCACAGGCGGATCTGCCGCGCGTCCTCGGCGCCGATCTGGCGCTCGACCAGCTCGCGCTGCACCAGCGAACTCACCAGTTTGGAGACCAGCGTCTTCTCGATGGCGCAGGTCTGCACCAGCTGCCCCATGGTGATGCCGGGCTCGGCGCCGATCATGCGCAGCAGGCGCACGTCGCGAATCGACAGGCCGAGCTCGATCTCGTAGATGCGCGAGCCGCGGTCGCGCGTGCGCTGCGACGCCAGGTCGATCAGCACGTTGAGGTAGTCGTCTTTCAGGCGAAGCGGGGCGTGCATGGCGGGTTGGTAGAAGTATTCAATAGTTGAAATGTTCAACTATGTGGACAAACTACGCAAGCTCCGGGCCAGCTGCCGAGGGAAATCCCCTAGGCACGCACTGCCAGAGGGAAAGAGCGCAAGGGAGAAAGAAAAGCCGGGCCCGGGAGGCCCGGCGTGTTCACCGATCCGGTGCTGCGCATGCACCAGGATGCGAAGGCGGGCGCCGTGCAGGCGCCGCCGGGGTGCGCGCTGTCAGGCCGCGTCCTGGCGCACGATCACCTGCCCGTTGCGCGCACCGCTGTGCACGCCGTGGCGCCAGGTGACGGCGCCGTTCACGATCACCGCGTCGATGCCCTCGGCGGGTTCGGTCGGCGTTTCGTAGTTCGCGGTGTCGCGCACGGTGGCGGCATTGAAGACCACCACGTCGGCGTGGTGCCCGACCTTGAGCGCGCCGCGCTCGTGCAGGCCGAAGTTGCGCGCCGTGAGCCCCGTCATCTTCCACACCGCCGTCTCCAGCGGGAACAGCCCCACGTCGCGGCTGTAGTGCCCCAGCACGCGCGGGAAGGTGCCCCACAGGCGCGGGTGCGGCTTGTCACCCAGCGGGATGCCGTCGGAGCCGATCATGGTTTCGTCGAAGGCGAGCACGCGCTGCACGTCGTCCTCGTCCATCATGAAATAGATGGCGCTGCCGGGCGACAGGCGCAGCGCGGCCTCTTCGCCCGACACACCCCATTCGGCCGCGATGTCCTTCAGGTCGCGGCCCGCGCATTCGGGGTGCGGCACGCTGGAGGCGATGAGCACGCGGCCGTCCATCATCCCGCGGTCAGTGCGGATCATGGTGGAGCCTGCGGTGTACGGGTAGCAGTCGAGCCCGATGCACTGGTGCTTCATCGCTTCCTGGATGAAGGGCAGCGTGACTTTGGTCTTGCCGAAGTTCTGCGTGTTCTGCACCTTGTGGTGCGACACCACCACGGGAATGTCGAGCGCGCGGCCGATGTGGAAGGTTTCTTCGAGCGACTCCATCACGCGGTCGCTTTCGTCGCGCATGTGCGTCACGTACAGCGCCTTGCGCACCGTGAGCGGGCGGCCGACCTCGATGATCTCCTCGGTCGTCGCTTTCACGGCCGGCGGGTAGAAGGTGCCGGTCGACAGGCCGATGGCGCCGGCCTGCATGGCTTCTTCGACCAGCGCCTGCATGGCGGCGATCTCCTGCGCGGTGGCGGGGCGGTCGAGGTCGGACATGGTCACGGCGCGCAGCGTCGAGTGGCCGACCATCGCCGCCACGTTGACCGACGAGGGCGTGGCGCGCAGCGCGTCGAGGTAGGCCGCGAAGGTCGTGAAGCGGTCTTCCGGCGGCGTCTCGAGCAGGCTCAGCGGCATCGGCAGGTCCATGTCGGCGCGCAGCGGCGCGGCGCTGATGCCGCAGTTGCCCGCGACCACCGTGGTCACGCCCTGCGACACCTTGAACGGCATCTGCGCATGCGACAGCACGGCCTGGTCGTCGTGCGTGTGCGAGTCGATGAAGCCCGGCGCGACGATGCGGCCGGTGGCGTCGAGCGTCTGGTCGGCCGTGTGGCCCGCGAGCTTGCCGATGGCGGCGATGCGGCCGTTGACGATGCCCACGTCGGCGTCGAAACGCGGGGCCTTGGTGCCGTCGATCACGGTGCCGCCGTGGATCAAGAGGTCGTAGTGGGGTGTCTTGTCGGTCATGAGGGCAATGCTTTCAACGGAAGTGGCAGGCGACCCAGTGGCCGCCCTGGGAAGTCGAGGGGCGCTCGCTCAGTTCGGGCGTCTTCTCCTTGCACACGGCCTGCGCCATCGGGCAGCGCGTGTGAAAGCGGCAGCCCGAGGGCGGGTTGGCCGGGCTCGGCGGATCGCCCTGCAGCAGCAGGCGGCGCGCCGGCGTGCGTGGGTTGGGCACGGGCACGGCCGACAGCAGGATCTCGGTGTACGGATGGCGCGGCGCCGAGAACAGCGTGTCGCGGTCGGCGATCTCCACGATGTGGCCGAGGTACATCACGGCCACGCGGTGGCTGATGTGGCGCACCACGGCCAGGTCGTGCGCCACGAACAGGTAGGCGATGCCGAACTCGGCCTGCAGGTCCATCAGCAGGTTGACCACCTGCGCCTGCACCGACACGTCGAGCGCCGACACGGGCTCGTCGCAGACGATCAGCTTGGGGTTGAGCGCCAGCGCGCGCGCAATGCCCAGGCGCTGGCGCTGGCCGCCCGAGAACTCGTGCGGAAACTTCTTCGCCGCCTCGGGCCGCAGGCCCACGCGCGAGAACAGCCACTGCACGCGCTCGCGCCGCTCGGCCACCGACACGTCGCCGAAATTGCGCAGCGGCTCGGCCACGATGTCGCCGGCCGTGAGGCGCGGGTTCAGCGAGGCGTACGGGTCCTGGAAGATGATCTGCAGGTCGCGCCGGCGCTGGCGCATCGCGTTCGCGGGCAGGGTCAGCAGCTCTTCGCCGTTCAGCCGCACCGAGCCCGAGGTGGGCTCGACCAGCCGCATCACCGACTTGGCCGTGGTTGTCTTGCCGCAGCCCGACTCGCCGACCAGCGACAGCGTCTCGCCGTGCCCGACGTTGAACGACACGCCGTCGACCGCCTGGATGGCCGGCTTGGTCGGGCGCAGCCAGCGCCGCGGCGAGGTGTAGTGCTTGCGCAGCTCGCGAACCTGCAGCAGCGGCGCCTTGGCGGATGTTGTTGTGGTTGTCGTCATGTGCTCACCTCGGCAGCCTCGTCGGTCCATTGTTCCTGCACCGCAAAGCAGGCGACCACGTGGCCGTCGCCCTGCGTCGAGAGCGGCGGTGTCTCGCGGCGGCAGCGTTCGCGCGCCTGCGCGCAGCGCGCGGCAAAGGCGCAGCCGCGCCCGAGCTCGTGCGCGGCGGGCACCATGCCCGGAATTTCGTGCAGCCGCGCACTCGAGGTGCTCATGGCGGGCATCGAGGCCATCAGCGCGCGGGTGTAGGGGTGCAGCGGGCGGTCGAACAGGTCGACCACGTCGGCCTCTTCCACCTTCTTGCCGGCGTACATGACCACCACGCGGTCGCAGCTCTCGGCCACCACGCCCAGGTCGTGCGTGATCATCACCACGCCCATGCCCAGCTCTTTCTGCAGCCGCTTGATGAGGTCGAGGATCTGCGCCTGGATGGTCACGTCGAGCGCGGTGGTGGGCTCGTCGGCGATCAGCACCTCGGGGTTGCAGGCCAGGGCCAGCGCGATCATCACGCGCTGGCGCATGCCGCCCGAGAGCTGGTGCGGGTATTCGTTCACGCGCCGCTCGGGTTCGGGGATCTGCACCAGGCGCAGCATCTCGACCGCGCGCTGCAGCGCCTCGGCACGGCTGGCCTTCTGGTGCAGCTGCACGGTCTCGGCGATCTGCCGGCCCACGGTGAGCACCGGGTTCAGCGAGGTCATCGGCTCCTGGAAGATCATCGAGATGCGGTTGCCGCGGATCTGGCGCATCTCGCGTTCGCTCAGCTGCATCAGGTCGGTGCCGCGCAGGCGCACGGCGCCCATGTGGCGACCGGGCGGCGTGGGCACCAGCCGCAGGATCGAGAGCGCCGTCACGCTCTTGCCGCAGCCCGATTCGCCGACCACGCCGAGCGTGCGGCCCGCGCGCACGGTGTACGACACGCCGTCGACCGAGCGCACCGTGCCCGCGAGCGTGCTGAAGTAGGTGCGCAGGTTGTCGACCTCGAGCAAGGGCTCGCCGGGGGCGAGGGTGGCCTGGGACATGGGAGTGGTCATGGCGCGTTCCTCTTCACAGCTGCCGCGCCAGGCGCGGGTCGAGCGCATCGCGCAGGCCGTCGCCGAGCAGGTTGATGGCGAGCACCGTGGCCGCCAGCAGCAGGCCCGGGTACAGGATGATGTGGAAGGCCACGGTCACGAAGTTGCGGCCCTCGGCCATCATGTTGCCCCAGCTCGGCGTCTGCGAAGGCACGCCCACGCCGAGGAAGGACAGCGCGGCCTCGGTGAGCACGGCGGCGGCGGCCACGAAGGTGGCCTGCACCACCAGCGGCGCCACGATGTTTGGCAGCACGTGCCGCACGAGGATCACCGGCAGCCGCGTGCCGACCGCGTGCGCGGCCTCCACGAACAGCTGCTCGCGCAGCGTGAGCGCCAGCGAGCGCACCAGCCGCACCACGCGCGGAATCTCGGGCACGGTGATGGCGATGATCACCGTGGTGAGGCTGGCGCGCGTCACGGCCATGAGCGCAATGGCCAGCAGGATGCCGGGGATGGCCATGAGGCCGTCCATCACCCGCATGATCGGGCCGTCGGCCCAGCGCACGAAGCCCGACACCAGGCCCAGCGCGATGCCGAAGAAGGTGGCGAGCACGGCCACCGAGGCGCCGACGATCATCGACACGCGCCCGCCCCACACGGCACGGCTGAACACGTCGCGGCCCAGCGCGTCGGTGCCGAACCAATGCTCGGCCGAAGCCGGCTGCATGCGCGCCAGCGGGTCGATGTCCTGCGGGTCGTGGGTGGCGATCCAGGGGGCGGCGATGGAGAGCGCAGCCACCGCGATGAGCAGCAGCGCGCCGACGATCAGCGTCGGGTGCTTGCGCACCCAGCGCCAGCGCGGCGGTACGAAAGGAGGGTCTTCGGCGGCGTCGGCGACAGCGGCGTTGGGAACCGGTGCATCGACTTCGCGCAAGGGCAGGGCAGTGGACATGGCGTCGTGGGGCTCGTTCTTTGTTCTAGTACTGGATGCGCGGGTCGAACAGGCGGTAGCTCAGGTCGATCAGGAGGTTGATCAGCACGTATACCCCCGCCGACAGCAGCAGCACGCTCTGGATCACCGGGTAGTCGTGGCGCTGCACCGAATCGATCACCAGCCGGCCCACGCCCGGAATGGCGAACACCGTCTCGGTGACCACCACGCCGCCGATCAGCAGTGCGATGCCCGCGCCGATCGTCGTGGCGATGGGAATGGCCGCGTTGCGCAGCGCGTGGCCGAGCACCGGCAGCACGCCCAGGCCCTTGGCGCGCGCGGTGCGGATGTAGTCCTCGTGCAGCACCTCGAGCACGGTGGCGCGCGTCATGCGCGTCACCAGCGCGATGTACACCAGCGCCAGGTTCACGCAGGGCAGCACCAGCGCGCGCAGCCAGGCGCCGGGGCCTTCGGAGAAGTTCACGTAGCCTTGCACCGGAAACCACGGCAGCTGCACCGCGAAGGTGTAGACCAGCAGGTAGCCCACGAGGAACACCGGCACCGAGAAGGCCAGCACGGCGAACAGCATCACGAGGCGGTCGATCCAGGTGCCCGCGCAGTAGGCCGCGAGCGTGCCCAGCGGCACGGCCGTCACCAGCGTGATGAGCATGGTCAGCGCCGCGATCGACACCGTGGGCTCCAGCCGCTGGCCGAGCAGCTGAGTCACCGGCACCTGCGTGAAGATCGAGGTGCCCAGGTCGCCGGTGAAGATCTTGCCGATCCACAGCCCGAACTGCTGCCACAGCGGCAGGTTCAGGCCGAGCGCGGCGCGCAGCTTGTCGATGTCCTCGGTGGTGGCGAGGTCGCCCGCGATGAGCGCGGCCGGGTCGCCGGGCGACAGGTGGATCAGCAGGAACACCACCACGGCCACCACCGCCATCACCGGCAGCGTGGAAAGAAAGCGTCGAACGATGTAGCCCATGGCGGTGCGCGGCGGCTTACTTGTCGAGCATCCAGACGGTGGGCAGGCCGGCCCACATCTTGTCCAGCCCCTTGATGCTGGCGCGCGCCGCGAACGCGGCCGAGTACTGGCCCGCGTTGATGTACGGCACGGCCTCGTAGGCGCGCGACTGGAAGGCGTCGAGCAGTTCCTTGCGCTTGGCCGGCACGGTTTCCTTCAGCCAGGCGGTGCGCAGCTCGTCGAGTTTCTTGTCGCAGGGCCAGCCGGGCAGCGTGTTGCCGCAGGCCGCGCCCAGGTAGGCGTTGCTGATGGGCGAGTTCACGTCGAACTCGCCGGCCACCGTGACGTACATGTTCCAGCCGCCGGCGTCGGACGCATCGCGCTTGGCGCGGCGCGCGCCGATCGAGGCCCAGTCCATGGTCTGTGCATCGACGTTCAGGCCGATGCTCTTCATGGTCTGCGCGGCCATCAGCGCCTCGGCGTTGAGGTAGGGCACGTCGCTGGGCACCATCAGCACCACCTTCTCGCCCTTGTAGCCGGCGTCGGCCAGCATCTTCTTCGCCTTGGCGACGTCGGCCTTGCGGAAGGGTTCCGCGCCGGCCGAGGTGTCGTTGGGGCTGCCGCAGATGAACCAGGTGGCGCAGTAGGCCATGCGCATGTCCAGCGGGAAGCCCATGGCCGCGACGAAGCGTTCCTGGTTCACGGCCTGCAGCAGCGCCTGGCGCACCTTCGGGTTGTCGAAGGGCGGGTGCAGCTGGTTCATCACCAGGAAGCCCTGGTAGGCGCCGCCGGAGCCGATCTTGATGTTGCTGTCGGTGCGCAGCGGCGCGATGTAGTCGGGCGCCAGCTGCTCGATGTAGTCGACCTCGCCGCGCTTGAGCGCCGAGATCGCGCTGTTGGCGTCGGGCAGGTAGAGCCATTCGACGCGGTCGAGGCTGGTCTTCTTGCTGCCGGCCAGGCCGCTCGGCGGCTCGCTGCGCGCCACGTAGTTCGGGTTGCGCACGAACACCGTCTTGTTGCCCGGCACCCATTCGTCACGCTTGAAGATGAAGGGCCCCGACCCGACGACTTCGGTGAGGGGCGCGGTGGCCGGCAGCTTGGCGATGCGCTCGGGCAGGATCACCGGCGGAAAGCCCGAGGGCTTGGCCAGCGCGTCGAGCACCATGCCGAAGGGCTCGTTGAGCGTGAGCGTGAGCGTGCGCGCGTCGGTGGCCTTCCACTCGGCGCCGACGGCCGTCATGGCGCGGCCCAGGCTGTCGCGCGCCGCCCAGCGCTGCAGCGAGGCCACGGCGTCGGCCGAGGTCACGGCGGCGCCGTCGGAGAACTTCAGGCCGGGGCGCAGCGTGAAGCTCCACTGCCTGCCGTCTTTCGAGGTCGTGTACTTCTCGACCATCTGCGGCTGCGGCTTGCCGGTCGCGTCCTGCGCGAACAGCGTGTCGTACACCATGTGGCCGAAGTTGCGCGAGATGTAGGCCGTGGTGAAGGTCGGGTCGAGGATCTTCAGGTCGGCATGCGCCACCACCTTGAGTGTCTTGGGCGGCGTCTGGGCGAGCGCGGGAAGGCTGGCGGCCGAAAGGGCCAGGGCAGCGAGGGCAGCAAGCGTTCGTCGGGTCATCGTCGTTCTCCGGTCGGTGGGGCGAAACAAAAAAGAAAGAGAGAGTTCAGGCAGCGACGCCGATGGGCCACTTGGGCAGGCGAGCCTTGCGGTACGGCAGGGTGGTGAGGTCGAGCGTCACGGCGCCCGGTGCGCCGGCGTAGATCACGTGCTTGGCCACCTGCGAGTACGACGCGTAGAAGTGCTGCGACGACTTGACGACCACGATCTTCTTGGCCGCCAGGTCGCAGCCCAGCTGCGTGAACAGGTCGGTGCCCATGGCCTGGTTGCGCCGCGTGATCAGCACGATGTCGATGCCGTTGACCTCGACCAGCGCGCAGTCGCCCATGGCGGTGGGCGTGTTCGACAGGCCGGTCATCACCAGGTCTTCCTTCAGCGCCTTCACGGTGCATTCGAGGTCCAGCGGGTCGCCCGACAGCGGGCTGATCTTGCCGCCGATGCGCATCTGCAGCCTGGCGCCCACGCCGGCGTCGAAGGCGATGCGCACGGCGATCGGGTCCCACATCGGGCCGAGCGCGGCGTTGGTGATGCCGCGCTCCAGCATGCGGCGCAGGATGAAGGTGGAGTCGCTCGCCGCGCCGCCGCCGGGGTTGTCGGCGCCGTCGGCCAACACCACGGGGCCGCCGTCGAAGGCCAGGGCCTCGTCGAGCGAGTCGTCGATGCTGGGGTAGTTGACCGTGAGGCCGTCGCGCATGGCGATGACTTCGTCGGCCAGCTGCCGTGCCAGCGCATTGGCCTTCGCTTGGTCGCCGTCGGTGTAGACCAGCACCTTGGTGCCCATCTCGGGCACGTCGCCCCACGAGAAGCCGTGCGTGAGCGAGACCGAGAGCACGCCGTCCTTGCCTTCGAGCGCCTGCATGCGCTGCACGAAGCTGCGCGCCGGTTCGCGCGAGGTGTGGACGGTGACGATGATGTCGCAGTCGACCATCGCGACCACTGGCTTGACCTTGCCTTCGACGGCTGCGGCGCAGATGTCGACCAGCTCCAGCCCGCGTTCGAGCACGTCGGTGTGCGGGTACTCCTTGAAGGAGACCATCACGTTGGCGTTGTCCACCATGGCGGGCGTGAGGTGGTTGTGTGGGTCGAGCTCCGCGCCGATCACCACGTCAGGGCCCACGATCTGGCGCACGCGCGCCAGCATGTCGCCTTCGCAGTCGTCGTAGCCGTCGGCCACCATCGCGCCGTGCAGGCCGAGCAGCACCATGTCGACCGGCAGCGCGGCGCGCAGGTCGTTCAGCATCTCGTCGCGCAGGGTTTCGTAGGCGTGGCGCGTGGTGATGCCGCTGGGCTGCGCGCCCGCCACCATGCCTTCGAGGAGCGTCCAGCCCTTTTCCTTGCCGCGGATGCGCGCGGCCCACAGCGGGCCCGAGTAGATCGTCAGCGCATCGGGATGCTGGCCGGCGGGAAAGTAGCCGCGGTCCTTGAAGGAGGCGATGCCGGTCGGCATCGGGCCGAAGGTGTTGGTTTCGGTCGCGAGGGAAGCACTGAAGACACGCATGGTGATTTCTCGTGGGGAGGATTTGTTGTGGGGGAAGGAGCGGATCAGCCGGCCGTGCGCAGCCGCTGCGGGCCGAGCATCTCGGCTGTGAGCCCGAAGCCCGCGATGCGCTCGGGCAGCGGCAGGCCGCGTGCCAGCGCGGCGCAGGCCTCGCCCATGGCGGCCGAGGTCTGGATGCCGTAGCCGCCTTGCGCCGCGACCCAGAAGAAGCCGGGCGCGTCGGGCGCGAAGCCACCCACCAGGTCGCCGTCGGCCACGAAGGAACGCAGGCCGGCCCAGGTGCGCGTGGGGCGGCGGATGGCGAGCGTGGTCGCCTCCTCGATGCGGTGCATGGCGATGGCGATGTCCATCTCTTCGGGCTGCACGTCCTGCGGCTCGACCGGGTCGGCGTTGGCCGGCGAGCCCAGCAGCATGCCGGCGTCGGGCTTGATGTACCAGCCCTCGTCGGCGGCGAACACCATCGGCCAGTGGGCCACGCTTTGGCCCTCGGGCGGCGCGAAGATGAAGGCCGAGCGGCGGCGCGGCTCGATGCCCAGCGGGCGCACGCCCGCCAGCTGCGCGATGGTGTCGACCCAGGCACCGGCTGCGTTGAGCACCACGGGCGCTTCGTACACCGTGCCACCCGCCGTCACGCGCCAGCGGTCGCCTACGCGTTCCATGGCCGTGACATCGGCGTCGCACACCAGCTTGCCGCCGGCCTGGCGCATGCCGCGCAGGTAGCCCTGGTGGATGGCGTGCACGTCCATGTCGGAGGCGTCGGGTTCGTACACCGCGCCGGCCACCTGCTCGGGGCGCAGCGCCGGCACCATCTCGCGCGCCTGCTCGCCATCGAGGCGCTGGGCGCCGACGTCCATGGCGCGCAACAGCTCCCAGTGCGCTTCGAGCTCGTGCAGGTGCTCGGTGCCCGCGACCATCATCGCGCCGCGCGGCGTGAGCAGCGGGTGCTCGGCGAAGCCTTCGGGCGGGTGTTCGAGGAAGGCGCGGCTGGCCATGGTGAGGGCGCGCACCTGCGGCGTGCCGTAGCTCTCCATGAAGAGCGCGGCCGAACGGCCGGTGGAGTGGTAGCCCGGCTGGGCTTCGCGTTCGAGCAGGATCACGCGGGCATGCGGGGCGAGCCAGTGGGCCACCGAGGCCCCGGCGATGCCGCCGCCGATCACGAGGTAGTCGGCCACGACGGGAGTGGTTGTGCTTGTTGTCATCGCCGAAAAGTGTAGGTAGAAATTTGCGGATACGCAAATTGATTTGCGCCAACCAAGGGGAAACCATGGGTGCACCACCGAGGTGAAATTTGCGTACACGCAATTTGCGCATACGCAAAACGCATGCCGGGGCTGTCGCGCCGTGCGTGGCCGGCCGGGCGCGGGGCTGGCAGAATCACCCGGCATACCTAGAGAAAGCCAAGCGTGACTCCACACACAGGGAACCGGGGCGGGGCGAAGCCGAAGGAAGAGCCGCCCACGCTGGACCGCACCACTTTCGGCCATCGCCTGCGCACCGCGCGCAAGCGTTTCGGCTGGACGCTGGCGCAACTGGCCGAGCGCTCCGGCGTGTCGATCACCACCATCTCGCGCGCCGAGCGCGGCCAGCTCGCGCTCGGCTACGAGAACTTCACCGCGCTGGGCCGCGCGCTCGAGATGGACATGAACGCCATGTTCGCGGGCGCGGGCGTCAAGCCCGAGCAGCTCGACGGCCCGGTCGTCACGCGCGCGGGCAAGGGCGTGGTCTACAAGGGGCTGGCCATCGCCTACGAGTTCCTGGGCACCACCGCCGCCGGCAAGCAGATGAGCCCCATCGTCGGCACCGTGCACGCGCGCCGCATCAATGGCCCCGAGGACTTCGTGCGCCACACGGGCGAAGAGTTCGCCTACGTGCTGTCGGGCGAGATCGACGTGTACTTCGACAACGGCGAAGTGGTGCGCCTGGCGCGCGGCGACTCGCTGTACTTCGACAGCCGCCTCGGCCATGCCTACGTGAGCGTGAGCCGCCAGCTCGCGAAGATCGTGGGCATGACCTCGGGGGAGAGCGGGCACATGAAGTCGGCGCGCGAGGCGCCTGCGATGAAGCCGGCGCGCAAGACCGTGGCGGCGAAGAAGACTGCAGGTGGCCGCAAGGGCTGAGCGCCCGCGTCAGCCTGCGGCCCGACATGAAGGAGACATGACGATGTCCGAGCACAAGATTTTCGCGATGCCGTTCGCCAAGGTGTACCCCATGTACGTCCAGAAAGCGGAGCGCAAGAATCGCACGAAGGAAGAGGTCGACGAAGTCATCTGCTGGCTCACCGGCTACGACGCGGCGGGGCTGCAGCAGCAGATCGAACAGCAGACCGATTTCAGGACCTTCTTCGCCCAGGCCCCGGCGCTGCATCCGAACCGCGCGCTGATCAAGGGCGTGGTGTGCGGCGTGCGCGTCGAGGAAGTCGAAGACCCGCTGATGCAGAAGATCCGCTACATGGACAAGCTGGTCGATGAGCTGGCCAAGGGCAAGGCGATCGAGAAGATCCTGCGGGCGTAGTGCGTGTCTAGCCCGTCGCCACGATGACGTGCGCCTGGATCTTCCCTGCCACCGGGCCGGTGCCATGCCGGCTGGCAATCGCCTCCTCCGCGCGGTCGGTCGCGAGCTGGAGCAGGCTCGCGTCGCGCGCCTCGATCTCGTTGCGCAGCGGCGTGCCCTGGCAGTAGGCCACCGCCACTTCGCGTGCCGAGGGCGAGCGGCTCAGCTTCTCGTGCGTCTGGACCTCGATGTCGGTGAACCCCGCGCGGCGCAGGTCGTCGCGGATCTGTGCGACGTCGTGGTAGCCGTGCGGCGTGCGCGCGAGAAAGCGCGGCGGGTCGTCCGGGAACACGGTGGCGACGGCGCGGGTGACGTCGTCGGCGAAGGCGTTGTCTTCGATGCGGTCCCAGACGCTGAACACGAAGCGCCCGCCGGGTTTCAGCACGCGGCGCGCCTCGCTGTGGCCGGCGACCCGGTCAGGGAAGAACATGGCGCCGAACTGGCACAGGACCACATCGAACGACGCATTCTCGAACGGCAGGGCGAGCGCGTCGGCCTGCAGCCATTCGATGCGGTTGTCGGTTGCCTGGCGGGTGACGGCATAGTCGAGCATGGCGGGGTTGAGGTCGGTCACCACGTAGCGCGCACCGGCGCCAAGCTGGGGTGCCAGCATCCGCGTGACCGCGCCGCTGCCGGCCGCCGTTTCCAGCACCGCGCCGGGCGAGAACGCAGCGACCAGGGCGGCAGCGTCGACGGCGTAGCCCTCGAAGATCAGGGGGACCATCAGCGTGTCGTAGAACTTCGGGATCGAGCCCGCGAACACCTTGTCGCTTTCGTCGGCCATGGGAACTCCTTGAAAGCTCTGAACAGAGCGGGCCTGCTCCCTTGCTCCAATGAGTCCGTTGCCTGTTTGGGCATGCGTGACGGGGACGATGGGCCATGGTGGCCCTGCCAGGCATCGTCGTCAACGCCGTTGCGCGGGCGTCCTCCCCTGTAGTGGGTACCGGAGATGTTGCCGGGCGTTTCGGGCGCGCCGATCGGTCGACCCCCTAACGGCCGCGGTCCCCATCGCGCACCGATTCGATGGCGCCGTTGTAGATGCGCACGATGCCGAAGAAGGTGCCCGGACCCCGGTCGTAGGTCCATTCCTCCATCGGGACGCATTGATTGGCGAGCACGGCCTCGGGGCTGCCTGGCCGATACGGCGTGAGGACCCAGCCGAGCTGCACCATCGGCACGCAGACGGCTTGCCGGTAGACCGGTTCGCCGCAGGTCTGGAGCAAGGTCGCGGGCGACGCCCCTTTTCCGACGAGGTAGCCGTTGCAGGCGAGGGACTGTGCTGACGCGGAACTGGCGATCAGCAAAGCGGCCGCTGCGATCGAAACCCCGGTGGCCAAGCGTGCGAAACGAGCCGCGCGCGGCATCGTTGACCCTCTTGAATGCTTCATGTGCGCATCACTCACTCACGAACCAGCTGGGCGTACCGCCAGAGGCCCCAGATCGCGCCGACGGTGATGCCGATGCCCACGCTCCAGCCCGCCGGCACATCGAATCCGAGCGCCAGGATCAGCATCAAGCCGACGCTGACCAGCGCGATGAAAGTCAGCGTGACGAAGTCGAAGCGCGCGACCTCGACGGTGTCTTCCGCCACGCCGCGGTTGCGCTGGCCGTGCTTGCGGCGCAGGCCGCGGAACAGCAGGACATCGAGAACGAAATCGAAGATGCCGACGACAAGGTCGGCCAGGATGCTCCACATCGGGACGCTCCATTTGCGGTGACACCCTGGGTTGTCGCTGTGCGCTCAAGGGTCCGACCCGGGTGGTGCGGCGGAGCCGGGCGAAATGTTAGCGCGCTTCCGGCAAGGCAGGTCATCGTCCTCCGACCCGCTTCACGCCGGCATCTTCGGCGGCCAGTTGTGCGTCTCGCCGCGGCCTTCGCTGCACCACGCATACAGAGCGTCGTACATCACCAGCCCGTGCTGCAGCATGGCGTGGTCGTCGGCAAACACGCGCGACAGGCCCAGCGAGATGGCGTAGAGCCCTGCCGACTGCGGCGTGAGGTCGAGCCGCGAGGTGTCCGCACCGCGCACGATGTCGGCCATCTGGTGCAGCGCAGGCTCGGCGAGCCGGTACTTCGCGAGGAAGGCGTCGAAGCTGCAGCGCTCGCCGACGTGGCTCATCTCCACGCCCGGAATGTCGTAGGGCGTGGCGCCGGTGCTTTGCGCCATCGCCAGCACGTCGACCGGCGGCACGTAGAGAAACTCGGCCTCGCGGTCGATGAAGCGCAGGATCAGCCACGGGCAAGCGATGCGGTCGATCTTCGGGCGTTCGCGGGTGATCCATTTCATGGCGTTGCTCCTGGGTCGGCAGGCTTGGGTTCGAGCGGCCGGCCGGCGGCCTGCCAGCCGTCGATGCCGCCGCGCAGATAACGTGCATCCAGGCCCGCAGCGCGCAGCCGCAGGGCCGTGCTGCGTCCCACCTCGTGGCCGTACACGCAGTAGACGACGAGCGCGCGGTCGACCGGGAGCTCGACGGCCCAGTGCTCGACCGCGGCCGGGTCGCGCCAGCGGGCACCGGGGAGCATCGACGCGGCCTGCGCGAACACGCCGGCACGGCGCACGTCGAGCAGCATCGAGCCGGCCACGTCGTCCTGCGCCGCGCCGAAGGGTTCGCTGGCAGCGTGCACCGCCTGCTGGTAGCGCGCGTACACCGGGGCCCAGTCGATGTTGGCCATGAAGGCATCGACGTACGCACCGGCGGCGGCGCCGTGGTCCAGGTGGTAGGCGTGCTCGTACATGTCCAGCGCCAGCAGCGGCATGCCGCCCGCCAGCGCATGGGTGTGGTCAGCAGCCCATTGGTTGACCAGCGTGCCCTCGCGCGGCTGGAAGGTGAGCAGCACCCAGCCCGAGCCGCCGCCAAGCGCCTTGCCCATCGCTGCGAATTCCTCGCGCCATCGATCGACGCTGCCGAAATTTGCCGCCAGGGCGAGCGCCATGGCGGGCTCCATCGTCCGGCCATCGCCACCGAGCGATGCGAAGTACAGCTCGTGCAGCAGCATCGAGTTGGTGGCGATGAGTTCTTCGCGCTTGAGGCCGTTGAGCGCGAAGCCGGGCATGGCGGCGAACGATGCCGTGGCGAGCTGCGCGCGGATGGCGTTGAGGCGCTTGACGGCGCCGCCATAGTTGTTCTGGTGATGGCTGTTCAGAAGCTTCTGCGACAGCCCGCGCAGCGTGGCGGGGTCGAAGGGCAATGGTTGGGGTCGGGCGTCCATGGGAACTCCTTCAGCGCGGCAGGGCAGGCAGCCACGTGAGCGCCAGCCCGATGGCCGCGCAGGCACCGAGCAACGTCATCACGCCGACTTTGAAGCGGAACAGGGCGATTGCCGCGGCCACGGCCATCACCGCCGAGATCGCGTCGAAGCGGCCCGCGAAACCGTGCGGCCAGAGCACGTGGTACGCGAAGAACAGCGCCAGGTTCAGGATCACGCCCACCACCGCTGCGGTGATCGCCGACAGCGGTGCCGTGAAGCCCAGCCGGCCGTGCGTGGCCTCGATGGCGGGCCCGCCGGCCAGGATGAAGATGAACGAGGGCAGGAAGGTAAAGAAGGTGACGACCGTCGCCGCCAGCGCGCCGCCGAGGAACAGCGAATCGGGCCCCAGCACCTGCGTCAGCCAGCCGCCGACAAAGCCGACGAAGGCCACCACCATGATGAGCGGCCCCGGCGTGGTTTCTCCCAGCGCCAGCCCGTCGATCATCTGCGCGCCGGAGAGCCAGTGGTACTGCTCGACGGCCCCCTGGTACACGTAGGGCAGCACGGCATAGGCGCCGCCGAAGGTCAGCAGCGCGGCCTTGGTGAAGAACCACCCCATCTGCGTGAGCGTGCCGTGCAGGCCCTGGGTCGCGACGAGCACGCCCATGGCCAGCAGCCACAGGCCCAGGCCGATGCCCAGGATCTTGAGCAGGTGCGCGCGTGAAAAGCGCGCGTGCGCCGGCGTGGGCGTGTCGTCGTCGATCAGCGCCGGGCCGTAGTGCTGCTGCGCGCTGCCATGGCCGCCGCCGAGTGCGAACACCTCGGGCGCCCATCGCGCGCCGACGTGGCCGATGAGGCCGGCGGCCAGCACGATCGCCGGAAACGGCGCGTCGAACGCGAAGATGGCGATGAAGGCCGCGGCGGCGATGCCCCACATCCACCGGTTCTTCAACGCGCGGCTGCCGATGCGGTGTGCCGCGTGCAGCACCAGCGCGGTGACCGCGGGCTTGATGCCGTAGAAGATGCCGGCCACCACCGGCACGTTGCCGAAGCGCAGGTAGACCCACGACAGCGCGATGAGGATGAACAGCGAGGGCAGCACGAACAGGGCGCCGGCCACGAGGCCGCCGCGTGTGCGGTGCATGAGCCAGCCGATGTAGGTGGCCAGTTGCTGCGCCTCGGGGCCGGGCAGCAGCATGCAGAAGTTCAGCGCATGCAGGAAGCGCTTCTCGCTGATCCATCGCCGTCGCTCGACCAGCTCCGCATGCATGATCGCGATCTGCCCGGCGGGCCCGCCGAAGCTGATGAAGCCGAGCTTGAGCCAGAAGCGAAACGCTTCGGCAAAGGAAATAGGCGTGGGGGGCGCAGGAAGCGCAGAGGGGGCGTCAGGCAAGGCGGTGTCCACGGAAAACTCCGTTGAGGGTCACCAGCGCTTGGACGGGACACCGTCTTGCTTTGCAGCGCGGGAGGCTGTTTTCCCGCGGAAGGGCATCGTAGCAGTGGCCGTTCCTGCTGGCAACGCAGGGCCCTCAGGCCCTCTTCACATTGCTGGAACGCACCCGTGCTTCTTTTCGGTCAGCGCACCTGCGCGCACACGCGCTTGAACACGATCCCGCTCACCGTGGTCGGACCGCCCACGGCCTTCCACTCGCTGCGCCGGGCGAGGTCGATGTCGTGCACTTCCAGCGGCCCGTTGTGGCTCACCACGCGGCGCATCTTTTCGCGCCGGCCCTTGCAGTCGTAGTCGTAGAGATAGCGCGAGGTGCGAAACGGGGTCTTGCCCACGTCGGTCTGCAGTTCGTCGTAGCGGTAGAGCGTCCACGCTTCCACGGCATCGCCATGCGGCTTGACCGAATCGCGCTGCAGCAGCACCTGCTTGCGCGGGGTGGTGGCGATCTCGGTCCAGGTGTCGGCGGCGTGTGTGGCAACTGCAGCCAGCAAGGCCGCTGCAGCGCAGGTGGAGGCGACAAGGTGGCATGCCAGCACGGCGCGGTGCTTGGGCAGACGAGGCTTCATTGGTTTCACTCCCTGTGAATCGGTGGCAAGCAGGCGAAGGATGCCATGCATCGCCGCGAGCGAGAACCTGCGCCTCAGGCCGCGATGAACGCCGAAGGCTTCTGCCCCAGCCGCTTGCGGAACATGGTGGAGAAGGCGCCCGGGCTGTCGTAGCCCAGCTGAAGCGCCACCGCAGTCACCGAGCGGCCTGTTGCCAGCTGGGCCATGGCCGAGAGCAGGCAGGCCTGGCTGCGCCATTCGGCGAACGCTATGCCGGTGTGCAGGCGAAAGAACCGGCTGAAGGTGCGTTCGCTCTGGTGCAGCTGCTGCGCCCAGGCCAGGGGCGAGGTGCGCACGTCGGGCGCGTGCAGGAAGGCGATGCACAGCGCCGCCAGCCGCGGCTCGCCCGGCAGCGGCGCAAAGAAGGGCAGGGCCGCCGCGCGGCCGACCTCCTGCAGCACCAGCGACATCAACAGGCCGTCGCGGCCGCGTTCGTCGTACAGCGCCGGCACGTCGATGGCCTCGATCAACAGCTGCCGCAGCAGCGGCGACACCGCCAGCACTTCGCACTGCGGACCGCCGCGCGGCGCGGCGGCCGGCTCGATGTAGAGGCTGCGGGTGCTGACGCCCACCATCCGCACCCGGTGCGGCTTGCCCGCCGGAATCCAGACACCGCTGTGGGGCGGCACGACCCAGGCGCCGTCGTCCGTGCCCACCTCCATCAGCCCGGTCGCACCGTAGAGAAACTGGGCGCGGCGGTGGCTGTGCATTTCGAGCAGGGTGCCGGGCGCGTAGTCGGTGCCGATGGCCAGCACGGCGCGGGGCGTGGGGTCGAGGGTGTCGAGAGGCTGGTTGCGCACGGCAGTGGATTCAGGGGTTGGCCGGAACGCAAATATTGTTGACCGAACATCGCAAGCGCGCCAGGCCCTCGGACTCTAGCCTCGGGGTTTCTTTCCGTGTCGATGGAGTGCCTTGTGTCGTTGTATGTGATGTTGGTGGTGTGCGGATGCCTGACGGGCGTCACCACCGTGCTGTTCGGTTTCGGCGGCGGATTCGTCGTGGTCCCGTTGCTCTACCAGCTGCTGTCCCAGCTGAATGCGGCCGACAGCGCCGTCGGGCAGTCGGCCATGCAGATCGCGGTGGCCACGTCCACCTGCGTGATGGTCTTCAGCGCGCTGCTGGCCACGTGGCGCCATCAGCGAGCGGGGACGCTGGACTGGTCGCACATCCGGCCGCTGCTGGGCGTCATCGGTGCCGGCGCGGTGCTGGGTGCGATGGCCGCCACCGCGGTCCATGGGGAATGGCTGCGCTGGGCATTTGCCGCGTACCTGGCGCTGACCATCGTGGACTGCTGGCTGCGGCCCGGCTTTCTTTCGCCAGCCGTGGTGAGCCGGGCGGCGCCCTCTCTCACGGCCACGACGCTGTCGGGCCTGGCGATCGGCTGGATTGCCGCCTTCCTCGGCGTCGGCGGCAGCGTGATGACGGTGCCGCTCATGCGCCGTCGCGGCATCGAGATGAGCCGCGCGACGGCCATGGCCAACCCGCTGTCACTGCCGGTGGCGCTGGCGGGCACGGCCACCTACGTGGCCCTGTCCGCCACCTCGACGCCGGCGTTCGGGCCGTGGCACGTCGGGTATGTCGACGTGCGCGCGGCGGCGGCGCTCGTGGTGGGTTCGTGGATCGGCATCCGCGTCGCCGCGCTGTGGATCGGGCGCATTCCGGACCGCGTCCACGCCAAGGTCTACCTGGCCTTGTTGATCGTGGTGTTCGGGGCGATGGTGGTGCGCTGAGCGCGCGGCACCGTCCCGCTTCACGCCATCGATGCGCCCAGCAGGAAGTCCGTGACCTCGTCCGAGAACACGCCGCGCCGCGCACCGATGAGTACACCGTCCGCACTCTCCGGGTCGGGCCGCGCGGGAGGCATGCCGTGCGCCACCAGGGCCTGGGCGCAGCCGACCCAGTCGCCGCCTTCGACCGGCTCGTTGAGCGAGGCCCACGACAAGGTGCCGCAGGCGTTGTCGCCGAAGCCGTGCGGCGCCTGCCAGTCGGCACCGCGTTCGAGCAGGAACCGGGTGAGCGCCGCATCGCCGCAGAACACGGCGTGGTTGAGCGCCGAGGCGTCCCAGTCGCCGCCACGGACTTCGAGTGGCCAGCCGAGCGTCACCATCGCCTTCACCGCGTCGCTGCAGCCCTGGGCGGCGAGCTCGGGCAGCAGGCGAAGCTGCGTGGGGTCGAGCGAGCCGATGAGGCCAGGGTGCCGCGCCTGCAGCTCGCGCGCCGTGGCTTCGTCGCCGCGCGCGCATGCTGCGATGAAGGCCTCGCTGGTGGAGAGCGGTGCCTCTTCTCCGCTCGCTGCCTGCAGCAGCTGCGCGACCTCCGTCAGCCCGAAGCGCGATGCGACGGTGTGCGCGGGTGTGCCATCCGGCGTGAATACGTCCGGTCGCGCGCCGGCGGCCAGCAAGGCCTCGATGTGCGCCGGTGAACGGCGGCGGCGAAGGGCCCACATCAGCGGCGAACCCCAGTCCGAGATGGGCGGGCCCTGCGGCGGCTCGTTCGCATCGCCGCCGTGTGCGAGCAGGAGGCGCAGCGTCTGGACGTCGTCCAGGTCGAGCACCCGGTACAGCGCGTTCGAACCCGTCACGCGCGCGCCGGCTTCCAGCAGAAGCTTCGTGCAGGCAGGCTGGTCCAGCGAGTGGTACAGCGATTCGCCGTCGTTCGGGTCGGCCCCGGCGTCGAGCAGCAGCTTCGTCAGTTCGGGGTCGTGGTTCTGGCCGGCCGCGCCGTACAGCGCGGAAAGCCGCTCGGTGTCGGCCGGCGCTTCGAGCGATGCGGGAGGCCAGCGGTTGCCGGCCGATTGATCGGGGGACGCGCCGGCCTCGAGCAGAAACTTCGCGCACGCGTGCAGGCGTTCGCGATGGCCGGGCAGTCGCATCAGGCCGGAGTGCGTGACGGCGACGAGCGGCGGCAGCTGCAGCGGGCCGCCCGCGCGATGGACCCATGCCGGGTCTTGCGCGGTGGCGTGGCGCAGCGCGGCTTCATCGCCGATGGCGCAGGCCACCCAAGGGTCGCCAGTCGCCGTAAGGGCAGGGTTCTCGTCGCGCATGCGCAAGGCCACCGCGGGCCGTGCGCGGTTTGTGCCGCCGGCGATGTCGCCTGCGTACACGAGGCGCAGCCAATGCAGCACCGCTTTGGCCGGGTCATCGGCCTGCGCCCTGCGGGCGAGCACAAAGCCCTGCAGGTCGGCCCACGAGGCGAAGCCGTACTCGCGCGCCACGCACGACTGGGCATCGTGCAGGCGCAAGCCCTGGGCTGCGAGGGCGGCATCGGTCTTGCCCGACGCAGCCGGCAAGACGCTGCGAAACCGGTGAAAGGCCGCGGGATCGTTGCCGCGGTAGAGCGCCAGCAGTTCCTTGGCTTGCTTCTTCAGGTGGCCGATGTCGGGCCGGGCGGGAATGCGCTTCATGGAAACCTCCGTGCATCAGGCGCCGATGACCCGCAAATCCGGCTGCACAAAAGGCTGTGGATCGTCATGATGAAGGCAAGTGGGTTCAACCCTTCCCGCGGGCCCGGGCGCGGCTTGCACCGCGGCCCGGATGGTAGCGGATCGGATCGGGGCGACGCCGCGCGCCGAAGTGCGGGTCACCGCTTGCGCGCCACGATGAAGGGGCGGTTCTCGCCTCCCTTCGTCGCGTGGTTCTCGCTCGCAAGCACCTCGAAGCCGGCGGCTTGCAGATGCGCCCCCAACTCCGTCGCCCGGAACACGCCGGCATGCGGCGCCAGCCCGATCGCGCGCATCGCGGGCAGCAAGGCCAGCCGCAGCAGCGGGGTCATGTCGCCGAGGCAGGGCGTCTTGGAAATGAACAGGCCCTGCGGCGCGAGCAGGGCGTGGATGCGGTGCAGCGTGCCAGGCAGGTCGCGCACCAGGTGGAGGTAGTTGAAGCCCAAGGCGACGTCGAAGGGGCCTTCGTTCGGTGCCAGCGTCTCGGCGGTCGCCACGCGGAACGCCAGGCCGGGGATCGGGGCGGCGGCGTGCTTCTCTTCGGCGATGGCGATCATGCCTTCGGCGATGTCCGTCGCCAGGTACGCGCGAACGTGGCCCGCCAGGCGCAGGGCCGTCGTGCCGGTGCCGCAGCCCAGCTCGAGCACGCGCGCGTCGGGCTTGAAGAGCGCGCGGGTCCGCTCCAGCGTGCGCGCGTAGCCGGCCTCGTCCGCGATGGCGCTCTTCGCGTAGCGGCGCGAGCTGCGGTCCCAGAATCTGGCGTCGTTCGCGAGGCTCATGGTCTTGGACAGGCGGCGTGTGGAAGGATGCGGCGCACTGTAAACCGCCGCCCGGCCGCTGTCGCCGATTTGCGCCGCTTCGCCCGCCATGTCGCTATGCTGGCGCCCGCCAATCACTCCAGGAAAAGAGACTCTCATGACCATGCGTACCTCGTCTTTCTTCTCCCTGCGTTCCGTCGCCCTGGCCTGCGGCCTGGCGCTGGGCGCCGTGGCCACCGCGCAGGCGGCGCCCGATGCGAAGCTGCTCGCTGCTGCCGAGAAGGCACAGCCCGCCGTCATCGACAACCTGAAGGAGATGGTGTCCATCGAGTCGGGCAGCCTGAACGTCGAGGGCCTGATGAAGATGGCCGACGTGATCGAAGGGCGCCTGAAGGCCGCCGGCTTCAAGACGGAGCGCCGCAAGGCCTCGGCCGGCGCGGGCGCCGACATCGTCATCGGCACGATCAAGGGCACGGGCAAGCGCAAGATCATGCTGCAGGGCCACATGGACACGGTGTACGCGCCGGGCATCCTGAACAGCCAGCCCTACAAGGTGGACGGCAACCGCATCTACGGCCCGGGCATCGCCGACGACAAGGGCGGCCTCGCGGTGATGATGGCGTCGCTCAAGATCCTGGCCGACGCGGGCTGGCGCGACTACGACACGCTCACCGTGCTCGTGAACCCCGACGAAGAGGTGGGCTCGGTGGGCTCGGGTGAACTCATCGCCACCACGGCCGACCTGCACGACACCGTGCTGTCCTTCGAGCCGACGGCCGCCAAGGCCGTGGCCAAGGGCGAGTCGCTGCTGCTCGGCGCGGCCGGCATCGCGCAGGCCACGCTCGAGGTGAAGGGCCGCGCGGCGCACGCCGGCGCCGCGCCCGAGCTGGGCCGCAACGCGCTGTACGAGCTGTCGTACCAGATGCTGCAGACCAAGGACCTCGCCAAGGACATCCCCGGCGTGACGCTGAACTGGACCGTGGCGCGCGCCACCGGCCCGATCAACCAGATCACCGAAAAGGCGCAGGCGCTGGGCGACATCCGCATCACGCAGCCCGGTGCCGAGAAGAAACTCACCGAGGCGCTGCAGGCCAAGATCGCCAGCGGCAAGCTGATTCCCGACACCGAGACCACGGTGAAGGTCGAGGTGGGCCGCCCGGCGTTCGTTGCGGGCGCCAAGGGCCGCGCGCTGGCCGAGAAGGCACAGGCGATCTACAAGGAGCTCGACCGCGAACTGGCGCTGACGCCGATGACCGGCGGCGGCACCGACGCGGGCTTCGCGGGCCGCTCGGGCAAGGCCACGGTGGTCGAGAGCTTCGGCCTCGCGGGTTTCGGCTACCACGCGCGCGACGAGTACATCGAGGTCGACTCGATCGTGCCGCGCCTGTACCTCGTGACGCGGCTGCTGACCGAGATCGGCAAGAACTGAGTCTGTAGCGCGCAGTGCGCCCGCGGCAGGGGCCGCGGGGTCACTGCTGTGCGTTGGGATCGCCCGGGCGGCGGCGATGGGCTGCGGCAGCCGCTGCGGCGGCCTGAGCCTGCGCCTGCTGCTGTTGCGCCTGCTGGCGTTGCATCTGTTCCTGCTGGTGCTGCTGCTGGCGCGCCTGGTTCTGCGCGGCCTGCTGTTGTTGCTGCATCTGCTGGCGCTGCATCTGCTCCTGTTGCTGGCGTTGCTGGGCCTGGGCGGCTTGCTGCTGTTGCATCTGCATCTGGCGCGCCTGTTCCATCTGGGCCTGGCGTTGCTGTTGTGCGGCCTGGGCCTGCGCCTGTTGTTGCTGTTGCAACTGCTGCTGGCGACGCGCCTGCTCCTGTTGAACCTGTTGCTGCATCTGCTGCGCTCGCTGGGCCTGTTCCTGTTGAGCCTGCTGCTGCATTTGTTGCGCGCGCCGGGCCTGTTCCTGCTGCGCCTGCCGTTGCTGTTGCTGGGCGGCCTGGGCCTGCTGCTGTTCCTGCTGGCGACGTAGCTGCTCCTGTTGTGCCTGTTGCTGCTGCATCTGTTGGCGGCGGCCCTGCTCCTGCGGGTCCTGGCGTTGTTGGCGCAACGCGTGTTCCTGCTGCTGCGCCTGCTGCTGGCGACGCGCCTGCTCTTGCTGGGCCTGTTGTTGGCGCTGCTGGTCTTGCGCGGCCTGCTGTTGCTGTTGCTGCTGCATCTGCTGGCGACGGGCTTGGTCCTGCGGGTCCTGGCGTTGACGCAGTGCCTGCTCCTGTTGCGCTTGCTGCTGACGTCGTGCCTGTTCCTGCTGCGCCCGTTGTTGACGTTGCTGGTCTTGCGTGGCCTGCTGTTGCTGCATCTGTTGGCGACGGGCTTGCTCTTGCGGGTCTTGCCGCTGACGCAGTGCCTGTTCCTGCTGCGCTTGCTGCTGGCGCCGTGCCTGCTCCTGCTGGGCCTGTTGTTGACGCTGCGGGTCCTGCGTGGCCTGCTGTTGCTGCATCTGCTGGCGACGGGCTTGTTCCTGCTGATCCTGGCGTTGGCGCAGGGCCTGGTCCTGCTGCATCTGCTGCTGACGCCGTGCCTGCTCCTGCTGCGCCTGTTGTTGACGTTGCTGGTTCTGTGCCGCTTGTTGCTGCTGCATCTGCTGTCGACGGGCCTGCTCCTGCTGGTCCTGGCGCTGGCGCAAGGCCTGTTCCTGCTGCACCTGTTGCTGGCGCCGAGCCTGTTCCTGTTGGGCCTGCTGTTGCTCGCGCACCTGGTTCTGGGCTGCCTGCTGCTGCATCAGCGCTTGTTGTTGCTGCTGCTGCTGGGCACGCGCCTGTTGTTGCCGCTGCTCTTGCTGCTGCGCCGCTTGCCATGTCGCCGCACCGGTCGGCGGGCCGCTGCGATCGCCTGCGTAGTTGTTGTTGTAGACGTTGCGCACGTTGTTGACCACCGTGGTCGAGCGCGAGACATACGTGCTGTTGTTGTAGACCACCGCAGGCCGGTAGGCCGGTGGCGGCGGTGCCGCGCGGTCGCGCCAGCGCGGCGCGCCCCAGTTCATGTTCCAGGCGTTCCAGCCCCAGCCGTGGCGCTCCAGCGCCGAGCCGACGATCACGCCGCTGCCGAAGGCCAGCGCGCCCACTGCGGCCACCTGGCCACGGCTGTAGCCGGGCTCGACCACCACCGGCGGCGGTGCATAGGCATAGCCGGGGTAGACGGCCACGGGCATGTCGTACACCACTTGAGGGTCGTAGCGCGGCACGTACACCACGTCGGGCTGCACGGGCTCGATGGTGATGAGCTCCTCGGGCGGTTCGATCACCAGGGGGCCCGCGTACATCGGCTGCATGTCGGGCGCGGGCGTGTAGTTGGGCGGCGTCGCGGCGCGCGCCACGCGCAGCTTGTCGTTGTTCTTGAGGCGGCCGGCCTTCGATGCGCGCTGGCGCATCACCTGGATCGCGTTCATCACGTCGGCCGGGTCGTTGTAGTAGGCCTTGCCCAGCGAGGTGGTCCACGCGATGTTGCCGGCCATCTGGTCCATCACGGGCCAGAACGCGGTGAGCGACTTCACGCTCGGGTCCCACGGCTGCTGGTTGGCGGCGTCGGCGAGCGGGCCGGCCTTGAGCGTGGGGTTCTGCTGCAACCAGCCGTGGGCCGCGGTGATCTGATCGGGGTAGGTGGCTCCGGCCAGGATCTGCGCGACGAGCTTGTCGGGGTACAGCGCGATGGGCGCGACCAACTGGTAGAGCTGCTCGGCCGAAGGCGGCGTGTAGGCGGCCGGCACCGGCGCGGCGACGGGCGCGGGGGCTGGTGCCTGGGTGGCCGGTGCTTCAGCGGCGGGAGGCGGTGGTGCGGGCTTGTCGCAGCCTGCAACGAACAACGCTGCGACGCACAGCGAAGCCATGAGGCGCCGCTGAAGGAGGGGGCGGTGGGGAGAGGGTGTCATCTGGCATGTCCTGAAGACGCCGGCAGGGTGCCCGGAACTCCTTCAACGGCGGGCCAGAGCAGGCGATGACACAGCCTGCGCCCCGGATGCAACGGTCTGTGTCGGCGGTGCGCCGCCTGTGCTGTCGGCGCAGGACCACGAGACCACCGGGCGACGTGGCGATCGCCCGGGGAAAGACCTCTTTGTCGTTACTTGGCGCCGCCCGAGTACTTGGTGACGCTGCTGGCCTTCACGTGGTAGCCGCTCACGCCCATCATCGAGTCGTTGCGCAGCGTCTGCAGCTTGCCGGTGACCCACACGGTGTCCATGGCGCGGAACTTGGCGCCCTTTTGCGGAATGACGTGCAGGATCTGGTTGGCCGGCGGCGGCGGCGTGTGGATGCAGGCGCCGAAGTAGGGCACGAGCAGGAACTCGGTGACCTCGCCCTTGGCCTCTTCGAGCGGCACGATGAAGCCGGGGATCTTCACTTCCACGCCGTTGAGCGCGGGGTTGGTGGGCGCGTTGTTCGACACCTCCTGCATCTTCATCAGCAGCTCGTTGGCGCGCGGGTCACCGTCGTCGAGCGTGCTCAGGTCGATGCCCTTGAAGGCCTTGGCCGGGTCCCAGTCCTTGGGCACCAGCTCTTCCCAGCTGATCTGGCGCGGCTGGCCCGCCGCGGCCTGGGGCGCGGTGGCGGCCGGCTTGCCGCCCAGCGGGTTGGTCGCGGTGGTGTCCTTCGGTGCGGGCTCGGCGGCCCAGGCGGCGGCTGCGAGGCCGGCGCCGGCCAGCAGCATCGACAGGGCGGTGAGCACGCGGGGTGTGGAGGTCTTCGTCATGGTCAGATTCTCGGAGAAAGGCCGTCGGCCAGCGACAGTCGATAGGCCCGGATGCCGGGCAGCAGGCTCGCGAGCCAGCCGGCGACCAGCAAGCTCGCCGTCAGCAGCCATTCGTTCAGTGTAGGTTCGGACAGGCTCAGCGTCAGCCCGAACTGCGCCTGCAGCCATGGCGAGAGCAGGGCGATGCCGAGCACCGCCATGGTCACGCCCAGCAGCACGCCCAGCACGGTGACCAGCGCGCCTTCGAGCGCCAGTAGCGCCAGCACATGGCGCAGGCCCGCGCCCACGGCGCGCAGCACGGCGAGCTCGCGGCGGCGTTCGTTCAGGCCCGCCATCACCACCGACACCAGCCCCGCCAGGCTCACGAGCGCGACCAGGGCCGACATCAGCAGCAGCGCGTTCTCGCCGATGCCGATCACGCTCCACAGCTCGTCGAGCGCCACGCCGGGCAGGATGGCCATCAGCGGTTCGCCGGTGTGGGTGGAGATCCAGCGCTGCACGCCGAACACGGCGGCGCGGTTCTTCAGGCCCACGAGCGCGGCCGTCACGTTCTTGGGCGTGAGGTCGAACTTGCGCACCTGCTCGGCCGGAATCTTCACGCCCGGCATCGGCGCGCCGCCCACCCATTCGAGGTGGATGGCTTCCATCGCCGCCAGGCCGATGTGCACCGTGCGGTCGACCGGCGTGCCGGTGCGCGCGAGCACGCCCACCACGGTGAAGGGCTTGTCGGCATGCTCGGCCACGTTGAGTTCGCCGCTGCCGTGGGCGAGCGTGATCTTCTGGCCCACGTGGTAGCCGAGCTTGTCGGCCACCTCGGCACCAACCACGGCATCGAACAGCGCGTCGAAGGGCTTGCCTTCGCGCAGCTTGAGCGTCTGGCGGTCGCCGTAGCGGAAGTGCGTGAAGTACTCGGGCGTGGTGGCGAGCACCGAGAAGCCGCGGTGCGAGTCGCCCAGCGACAGCGGCACCACCCAGTCGACACCGGGGTGCGCCTGCAGCGCCTGCACGCTCTTCCACGAGATGTTGTTGGTGGCCGCGCCGATGCGGAACACCGAATACAGCAGCAGCTGCGTGGAGCCGGTGCGCGCGCCCACGATGAGGTCGGTGCCCGAGACCGACGACGCGAAGTTCTCGCGCAGTTCGGTGCGGATGCGCTCCACGCCCAGCAGCAGGAAGGTCGACAGCGCGATCGAGAACACCGTCAGCGCGAGCGTGAAGCGGCGGTTCCAGGCGCTGCGCCACGCGATGGAGAAGAGAGCTCTCATGCGTCCACCGCCATCGCGCTCGACGCCGCACGGTTGATCTCCGGCAGCAGCACGTGCCGCGCGAAGCGTGGCGCGATGCGCTGGTCATGGCTCACGAACACGAGCGCGCTGTGGTTCACGGCGCAGGCCGTGAGCAGCACGTCGAGAAAGGCTTCGCGCCGGTCTTCGTCGAGCGCGGAGGTGGGCTCGTCGGCGATCACGACCTCGGGCTGGCCGATGAGCGCGCGCGCCGCGGCCACGCGCTGCTGCTGGCCCACCGAGAGCTGCAGCGCCTGGCGCTTCCACAGCGCGCGGTCCAGGCCCATCTGGTCGAGCAGGTGTTCGGCTTCGTCGCGCGAGCTGCCGTTGCGCGCGGCCTGCGCCTCGCGCCGCGCCGAGAAGCGGCAGGGCAGCAGCACGTTGTCGAGCACGCTCAGGTAGGGCAGCAGGTTGAACTGCTGGAAGATGTAGCCCACGTGCGCCACGCGGGCGCGGTCGCGCTGCGTGCCCGAGAGCTTGGCCCAGTCGTGGCCCAGCAGCGTGACGCGGCCTTCGTCGGCCACCAGCACGCCGGCCAGCAGCGACAGCAGCGTGCTCTTGCCGCAGCCGCTCGGGCCGTGCAGGAACACGGACTCACCCGCCGTGATGCGCAGGGCCTCGATGTCGATGCAGGGTGTCTTCACGCCGGGCCAGGTGAAGCGCAGGGCGTCGGCGGCGAGCACGACGCGCAAGTGCGTGGTCTCGGCCTGCGGGAGGGTGCTCACGCTGTCACTTACCCAGCGTCAGGCGGGAAGGCTGCGCCGCCTGCGCGCCGCCCGGGCGCTTCAGCTGGCGCTTGAACTGGCCTTGCGCAGTGGCGATCTGCACGTCGATCTGGCGTGCGCCCTTGAAGGCCGCGAACAGGTTCACGTCGATGAACTTCGCGGCGGCGGCCTGGGTGCAGTTGAAGGAGAAAGAGGCGTCGAGGTCCGCGTGCCCGCCCGATTCGGCGGGGTCGGGGTTGCCCAGGCCGAGCGCGCCGGAGCGCAGGTCGACGGGGCCGAGCTTGCAGTTGGCGGCGGGGTCGATGGTGAAGAGCTTGTCGGCCGCGCGCAACTGGGCGATGGCGGCTTCGACGGTCTTCTTCTCGGCGTCGGTCTTGGGCGCGCGCTCGAAGCCGACGATGTTGTCCAGCGGCGATTCCATGGCGATCACGATGGTGGGCCCGTCGATGGCCACGTCGAGCTTGAGCTGGCCGTGCACATGCGCGTGCTGTTGTTGCGCTTGTGCGGGAAGGATGGCGGCCGCGAACAGCGCGGCGGCGGTCAGTGCGAAGCCGGACGACGTGCGTCGAAGTCGGGTGTGCAGGGTGTGCATCATGGTTCTGCGCCTTGCCGGGTCGGCAGCCCCGGCGTGTTGCTCCATTCGCTCCAGCTGCCGGCATAGAGCGCGGTCGTCCCGAACCCCGCGATCTGCATCGCGAGCAGGTTGGGCACGGCGCTCACGCCGCTGCCGCACTGGTGGACGACGGTCGCCGCATCGCGCCCCGCGAGCAGCGCTTCGAACTCGGCGCGCAGTTGCGCGGCGGGCTTGAACTTGCCGTCGGGACCGATGTTGTCGGCGAAGGGCCGGTTCAGGGCCCCGGGGATGTGACCCGCGATCGGGTCCAGAGGTTCCACCTCGCCGCGGTAACGTGCACCGGCACGCGCGTCGATCAGCTGCTGGTCAGGTTGGCCGAGCCGGCGCACCACGGTGTCGGTGGTCACGAGCCTGGCGATCGGCTCGCCCTGTACGAAATTCGACTGGAAGCGCGCGGGCTCCTCGCGGTCGGTCACTTCGCCGCCCGCGGCCTGCCAGGTCTGCAGGCCGCCGTCGAGCACGGCCACGGCGTCGTGGCCCATCCACTTGAGCATCCACCACAGGCGCCCGCAGTAGTTGGCGCCGTTGCGGTCGTACACCACGGCCTGCATCGTGTTGGAGAAACCCACCGACGACAGCCAGGCCGCGAACTTCTCGCGGCTGGGCAGCGGATGGCGCCCGCCCGAGGCAGGCACGCCGTCGTCCTGCGCCACCACCACGTCGCCGCGCGCGCCGGGCAGGCCATGCTTGGCGCTGAGGTCGGTGTCCAGGTTGGCGTACTGCGCGCCCGGGATGTGCGCGGCGGCATACAGCTGCGCGCCGGCCTCGGGCTTCATGAGGTCGAAGCTGCAGTCGAACACCATGAGGGGCGAGTCGCCCTCGCGCAGTTGCCTGAGTTGTTCGACGGAGATGAGGGTGGTGTACATGGCGGGAGCTCCTTCGAAAAATGGTTCGGCGACAAGTGCCGTGGCTGCTGCGTTCAGTGTTCCTCGGCCGGCGCCTTCGGCACGGCCCGCTGGCGCAGCACGGTGGCCGCGATGCCGCTGGCGATGATCAGCGCCATGCCGGCCCAGCCGGCGGCGTCGATGCGGTCGTCGAACAGCACCACGCTGTAGAAGGCCGCGAACACGATGCCCGAATATTGCAGGTTCGCCACCACCAGTGTGCCGGCCTGGGTCTTGGCGGTGGCGTAGGCGCGGGTCATGCACAGCTGTCCGAGGGCGGCCAAGAGGCCGATCGGCAGCAGCCACAGCGCATGCTGCCACGTCCACGAACTGCCGCCCGAAAACCCGGTCGCGGCCGTGGCGAAGGCGCCGGCCACGGCCGAGCCGACCGCGAAATAGAAGACCGTGCGCAGCTCGGGCTCGCCGATGCGCGACAGCGCCACCACCTGCATGTAGGCAAAGGCGGCCGTGACGCCCGACAGCAGGCCCAGCATGCCCGCGAAGCCGTCGCCGCCGCCCACCGTGGGCTTGAGCATGAGCACCACGCCGGCAAAGCCCGCGAGCACCGTCATCACCAGCGGGCCCTGCAGCGGCGGGCGCTCGATGCGGCCGTCGCGCCCGGGCACCGGCACCCAGGCCAGCAGCGCGCCGCCGACCAGGAAGGCCGCCACCCACACGCTGCTCATGTAGTTGAGCGTGACGGCCGTGGCCAGCGGCATGTGGGCGATGGCGTAGAACCACGCGCCCAGCGACACCACGCCGATGGTGCTGCGCCAGGCGTGCATGCCGGGGTATTTCGTGGCGAGCGAGGTGCCGCGGTTGCGCGCCAGCAGCCAGAGAAACACGATGCCGATGAGGCCGCGCCCCAGGACCATCTCACCGCTGTTGAACCATTCGGAGGCCACCTTCACGACCACGCTCATGGTGGCGAACAGAAAGGCCCCGAGCACCATCCACAGCGCTTGCATCGATTGACATCCAGATCAGAAAAAAGAAAGCCCCGGCGGGTGCGGGGCGGGGCGGCGTTCAGGCGCGTGGTTGTTGCATCGCGTTGCGGTACCACTCGTGGAACTGCTGCATGCCGTCTTCCATGGGGCTCTGGTAGGGGCCGGTTTCGTTGTCGCCGCGCAGCATGAGCGCGCGGCGGCCGGCGTCCATGCGCTCGGCGATCTCGTCGTCTTCCACGCAGGTTTCCATGTAGGCGGCCTGCTGGGCCTCGACGAATTCGCGCTCGAAGGCGACGATTTCCTCGGGGTAGAAGAACTCGACCATGTTGAGCGTCTTGGTCGGGCTCACCGGGTGCAGCGTCGACACGGTGAGCACGTGCGGGTACCACTCGATCATCACGTGCGGGTAGTAGGTGAGCCAGATCGCGCCGTACTTCGGCGGCTTGCCGTCGCGATACTTGAGCAGTTGCTCCTGCCACTTCTGGTAGACCGGGCTGCCCGCGCGGCCCAGGCGGTTGGCCACGCCCACCGTCTGCACCGAGAACTCGGGCTTGAACTCCCAGCGCAGGTCGTCGCAGGTGACGAAGCTGCCCAGGCCGGGGTGGAACGGGCCGACGTGGTAGTCCTCGAGGTAGACCTCGATGAAGGTCTTCCAGTTGTAGTTGCACTCGTGCAGCTCGACGCGGTCGAGCGCGTAGCCCGAGAAGTCGAGGTCGGCCTGCGGGCCCAGGCCCGCCATGTCGGCCGCCACGTCACGGCCGCTGCCGTCGGCGTTCTTCTCGAACAGAAGACCGTTCCATTCGGTGAGCGGGTAGTTGTGCAGGTTCAGGCACGGGTCCTGGTCGAAATGCGGGGCGCCGATCAGCGTGCCGGTGGTGCGCGCATCTTTCGCGGCGTAGGTCCAGCGGTGCAGCGGGCAGACGATGTTGCCGCCGGTCTGGGTGTCGAGCTGGCCGCGGCCCTGCAGGATCAGGGCCTGGCGGTGGCGGCAGACGTTCGAGATGAGCTCCACGCCCTTGGGCGTGTGGACCAGCGCGCGGCCCTGGTGCTCTTGCGGCAGGGTGTGGAAGTCACCCGGCTCGGGCACGGCCAGTCGGTGCCCGACGTAGCGGGGCCCTCGCGCGAAAAGGTTCTGCATTTCGCGGGCGTACAAGGCCTCGTCGAAATACGCGGTAACTGGAAGTTGGCTCGCGGCCTGCTGCAGTTGAAGACTTAAATCAGACATGGAGGACCTGACCAAGCTCCCCACAGGGAGAAAAAAAGAAAAAACGGAAGGCGCCGTCTGCAAGGGTGACGGCCCGAAGAGGTGTGCCAGCGTGACCGGCGGGGGAAGCGGGGATTGTACCCGCGGGGCATTTTTGCGCCCGCCGGGTTTTGGCCCCGCATCCCCGGGCGTCATACAGGGTGTTGCAAAGGGTCGCGCGCGCGTGCGCAGGCTGCCCGGCGGTTCGTTGCGCCCCCGCCCTAAAATGTTCCGTTTCATCCACGATTCGTTGCATGCCCAAGGTGCCTTCTCCTTCCACGACCAGCCCGGCGGTCACGCCCGACACCGGGCCGCTGCCCGCCAGCTACGAAGCCGGGCTCCAGGAACTGGAACAACTGGTTGCAGAACTCGAATCGGGCCAGCTCCCGCTGGACCAGCTGCTGGGCAGCTACCAGCGCGGCGCCGCATTGCTCGGCTTCTGCCGCGACAAGCTGCAGGCGGTCGAGGACCAGATCAAGGTGCTCGACGCGGGCAGCCTCAAGCCCTGGACGGCCGAATGAGCGCCGTCCCGATGACTTCCACCGCCACCACCCCCTGGGACGCGAAGACGCTGGCCAACTGGGCCGAGCCCCATCTGGCCACGGTCGAAGCGGCGCTGTCGCGCTGGGTCGGCGTCGATGCGCCGGTGCTGCTGGGTGACGCCATGCGCTATGCCGTGCTCGACGGCGGCAAGCGGCTGCGGCCGCTGCTGGTGCTCGCGGCCAATGAAGCGGTCGGCGGCAACGCCCACGCCGCGCTGCGAGCGGCCTGCGCCACCGAACTCATCCACGCCTATTCGCTGGTGCACGACGACCTGCCGTGCATGGACAACGACGTGCTGCGTCGCGGCAAGCCCACCGTGCACGTGAAGTTCGGCGAAGCCGACGCATTGCTCGCGGGCGACGCGCTGCAGGCGCTGGCCTTCGAACTGCTCGCGCCCGAAGGCGACGAGGTGCCCGCGGCCATGCAGGCCCTGCTGTGCCGCCTGCTGGCGCGCGCCGCTGGCAGCCAGGGCATGGCCGGCGGCCAGGCCATCGACCTGGCCAGCGTCGGCATCGCACTGAACGAAACCCAGCTGCGCGAAATGCACCGCCTGAAGACCGGCGCGCTACTGCAGGGCAGCGTCGAGATGGGCGCCGCCTGCGGCACCGTGTCGCCGGCCGCGCTGGCCGCACTGCGCGACTACGGCGCCGCCATCGGCCTGGCGTTCCAGGTGGTCGACGACATCCTCGACGTCACCGCCGACTCGCAAACCCTGGGCAAGACCGCCGGCAAGGATGCCGCGGCCGACAAGCCCACCTACGTGTCGCTGCTCGGCCTGGACGGCGCGCGCGCGCAGGCGAGCCAGCTGCTCGCCGATGCCATCGCCGCGCTGAACAAGAGCGGCCTGCCCGACACTGCCGCATTGCGCGCCCTGGCCCACATGGTGGTCGACCGCGACCGCTGAGAAGAAAAAAGAACCCACCTCCATGGCTCCGCTGCTTCCCACTCTCCACGACCCTTCGCCGATCCGCCAGTACGACCGGGCCCAGCTCAAGCAGCTGTCCGACGAGGTGCGCGCCTGCGTGCTCGACAACGTCTCGCGCACCGGCGGCCACCTGAGCTCCAACCTCGGCACGGTCGAGCTGACGGTGGCGCTGCACCATGTGTTCAACACGCCGCACGACCGGCTGGTGTGGGACGTGGGCCACCAGACCTACCCGCACAAGATCCTCACGGGCCGGCGCGAGCGCATGCCCACGTTGCGCCAGCTCGGCGGCATCTCGGGCTTTCCGCAGCGCACCGAGAGCGAGTACGACACCTTCGGCACCGCCCACTCGTCGACCAGCATCTCGGCCGCGCTCGGCATGGCCATGGCCGCCAAGCAGAAGGGCGAGAAGCGCCATGCCGTGGCCATCATCGGCGACGGCGCGCTCACGGCCGGCATGGCCTTCGAGGCGCTCAACAACGCGGGCGTGTGCGACTGCAAGCTGCTGGTCATCCTGAACGACAACGACATGTCGATCAGCCCGCCGGTGGGCGCGCTCAACCGCTACCTCGCGCAGCTCATGAGCGGCAACTTCTACGCCGCCGCCAAGAGCGTCGGCAAGAGCGTGCTGCGCAATGCGCCGCCGCTGTTCGAGCTGGCCAAGCGCCTGGAGCAGCATGCCAAGGGCATGGTCGTGCCGGCCACGCTGTTCGAGCAGTTCGGCTTCAACTACGTCGGCCCCATCGACGGCCACGACATCGACTCGCTGGTGCCCACGCTCGAGAACCTCAAGCACCTGGACGGCCCGCAGTTCCTGCACGTGGTCACGAAAAAAGGGCAGGGCTACAAGCTGGCCGAGGCCGACCCGGTGGCCTACCACGGCCCGGGCAAGTTCGATCCGCAGGTCGGGCTGGTCAAGTCGACCACGGCGGCCAAGCAGACCTTCACGCAGGTCTTCGGCCAGTGGCTGTGCGACACGGCCGCGCACGACGGCCGCCTCGTGGGCATCACGCCCGCGATGCGCGAAGGCTCGGGGCTCGTGGAGTTCGAGAAGCGCTTCCCTGACCGCTACTACGACGTCGGCATTGCCGAGCAGCACGCCGTCACCTTCGCGGCCGGCCTGGCCTGCGAGGGCCTGAAGCCCGTGGTGGCGATCTACTCGACCTTCCTGCAGCGCGCCTACGACCAGCTGATCCACGACGTGGCGATCCAGAACCTGCCCGTGGTGTTCGCGCTCGACCGCGCGGGCCTCGTGGGCGCCGACGGCGCCACGCACGCGGGCGCGTACGACATCCCGTTCCTGCGCTGCATTCCCAACATGAGCATCGCCTGCCCGGCCGACGAGCGCGAGTGCCGCCAGCTGCTGACGAGCGCTTACGAACAGAACCACCCGGTGGCCGTGCGCTACCCGCGCGGCGCGGGCGCTGGCACCACGCCGCACCTCACGCTCGACGCGCTGCCCTTCGGCAAGGGCGAGGTCCGCCGCGAAGGCCAACGCATCGCCATCCTTGCCTTCGGCACCTTGCTGTACCCGGCGCTCACCGCGGCCGAGTCGCTCGATGCCACCGTGGTCAACATGCGCTGGGCCAAGCCGCTCGACGTCGAGTTGCTGCTGCAGGTGGCGGGCACGCACGACGCGCTCGTCACGCTCGAAGAGGGCGCCATCATGGGCGGCGCGGGCAGTGCGGTGGTCGAGGCCCTGCAGGCCGCCGGCGTGCAGAAGCCGGTGCTGCAACTGGGCCTGCCCGACCGCTTCATCGAGCACGGCGATCCGGCCAAGCTGCTCGCATCGATCGGCCTCGATGCCGACGGCATTGCCGCCGCGATCAAGAAACGCTTCGTTTGACAAGAGGTCGCAGGGTAAACCCCCGCCGGCCACCTGTAAGCGCGTTTTTACAATCAAAAGGACTCACAAAAGTCCCTGACGCGGTCACAAGCCGCGTTTTGTTTTTTCCAAAGCACTCGGAGTGAATTCAATGGATCGTCGTTCCCTCATCAAAAACGCCGGCATCGCGGGCGTTCTGGCTGCCGGCATCGCGCCCGCGGTTCACGCGCAAGCCACCGTTCGCTGGCGTCTCGCATCGAGCTTTCCCAAGTCGCTGGACACCATCTTCGGCACCGCCGAGGTGTTCTCGAAGAGCGTGAGCGACATGACGGGCGGCAAGTTCCAGATCTCCGTGCATGCGGGCGGCGAACTGATGCCCGCCTTCGGCGTGGTCGACGGCATCCAGAGCGGCGCGGTCGAAATGGCGCACACGGCGCCTTACTACTTCTACGGCAAGGACCCGACCTTCTGCCTGGGTTGCGCCGTGCCCTTCGGCATGAACACCCGCCAGCAGAACGCCTGGATGTACGAAGGCAACGGCCTGAAGCTGATGCGCGCCTTCTACGCCAAGTACAACATCATCAACCTGCCGGGCGGCAACACGGGCGCGCAGATGGGCGGCTGGTTCCGCAAGGAAATCAAGTCGGTCGCCGACCTGAAGGGCCTGAAGTTCCGCACCAACCCGTTCGCAGGCAAGGTGCTCGAGCCCTTCGGCGTGATCCCGCAATCGATCCCCGGCGCCGACCTGTACCCCGCGCTCGAAAAGGGCACGCTCGACGGCCTGGAATGGGTCGGCCCGTACGACGACCAGAAGCTGGGCTTCAACAAGATCGCCCCGTTCTACTACTACCCCGGCTGGTGGGAAGGCGGCCCCGAGCTCGACTTCTACATCAACACCAAGGCATGGGAAAGCCTGTCGGCCGATTTCAAGGCCGTGGTCGAAGCGGCTGCCGCGCACGCCAACATCACGATGACGGCCAAGTACGACGCCAAGAACCCGATCGCGCTCAAGCAGCTCGTGGGCTCGGGCACCAAGCTGCGTCCGTTCTCGCAGGACGTGATGAACGCCGCCTTCAAGTCGGCCCAGCAGATCTACTCGGACCTGAACAACAGCAACCCCGAGTGGAAGAAGATCTACAGCGACTGGTCCAAGTTCCTGGCCGACCAGAACGCCTGGTTCCGCTACACCGAAGGCACCTTCGACCGCTTCATGCAACAACAGAAGCTGTAAGGCACGCGGCGCCGCAACCCGGCGCTTCGCACCTCACAAGAAAAAGCCCCGCCGGTTTCGGCGGGGCTTTTTCATTTGGACGCGGGGTCGGGCTCGGGGGAGGGC
>NZ_JBYSZY010000037.1:0-60057 GCF_058787635.1 Variovorax sp. FW305-3-2-15-B-LB1
CGGATCAGGGCTCGCAGCTGTTTGAGCGAAGCGAGTTCTGCGAGACCCCGCGAAACGCGAGCACCGCAGGTTGCCCGCAGCGAAGCGGAGGGTCGCAGACAGTGGGGTCGCCTTTTCTTTGCTTACTTTCTTTTGGCGAAGCAAAAGAAAGTGAGTCCGCCGCCGGGCGGAACTCCCGGCCCCGGAAAGCAAACCCACGCGCCAAGTTCAACGAGCCAGCAAGGCAGGCAAAGCCGAAGCCAACATAGCAACCCCAGACAACGTCAACAAGCTCAACACGATCTTGCGAAACGCCGCTTCACTGATCCCGATGTAAAGCCGCGCCCCCAGCAATACCGGCACAGCAACAGCCGCCGCGACCAACACCAGCAACGGCAAAACCGACCGCCCGATGCTCCCGCTCGCCACATGCACCGCAAAGGCCACAGCCAGCATCGAGAGGTTGAAGTTCTGGATCACAGCACGTTGCGTGTCGCGCTGAAAGCCGCGCAGCGTGCACCACAACGTCGGCACGACGCCCGAGAAGCCGCCGATGCCCGCCATCACACCGCCGATGGCACCCGCCACGCCGTCCGCTGCGCGACCGCCAAAAGTGATCTTCGGCAAGTGCTGCGACATCAGCATCGCCGGGCACCACAGCACCAACAGCGTGCCCAGGCACACCTTGAACAGCACGATGTCCAGATGCGGCAGCAGCCAGACACCGAAGGGCACGCCGACCAGGCCGCCAAGCACGAAGGGCCAGAGGATGCGCTTGTCGAAAGACCGCCGCACCGTGAGCGCTGCGATCACCTGCCCCGTAAGCGCGCCGAACAGCGCGAGCACGGCGGCCAGTTGCGGCTCCAGCGTCCAGGCCCACACAGACATCGCGACCATGCCAAAGGCAAAGCCCGACAGGCCCTGCACGAACCCCGCCAGCACAGCGCCGACGATCACATAGACATACAAGGCTTGCATGCGGCCGATGATAGGGGGCCGCCCCCCGCGCCCAAGTGGCCTACGCCGACGCAGGCACCAGCGCCGTACGCCGCACGCGCCGCACATTGAAGGCGCTGGCGATCAGCACGCCCTGCACCAGCGCCAGCCCGACAATCACGCTCGTGTACTGGCCGTGGTCCATCAGCCGGCCGAACACCAGCGGCGCCACGGCCTGCCCGATGTCCAGGCCCGCGTACACCACGCCGTAGACGCGCCCGGTCGCGTTGGGCGGCGTCGACTTCTTCACCAGCAGGTCGCGCGACGGCCCGGCGATGCCCGAGACGAAACCCATCGCGCCGAACAGCACCGGCACCATCACCGGCGGAAACTGTGCAAAGGCCAGCACCAGCGCCAGCGCCGCCGCCACGCCGAAGCCCGCGCCCACGATGCGCTCGCAGCGCGACGGGTCGGAGGCCAGGAAGCCGCCCACCACCATGCCGGCCGCGCTCGCCACCATGTAGACCGTGAGGCACACCGCCACCAGCGCCACCGGCACCGCGTGCAGGTGGCCGGCCGCCACGGGCGCGAAGGTCTGCACCACGCTGATCACGGCGGCGTAGAAAAAGAAGAAGCCGAAGCACATCCACACGGCCGGGATGCGCAGGAAGTCGAACTCGCCGCCCACCGGCGCGGGCTCGCCCTGCCCCGTGGCCTTGTGCACGGCCGCAGCATCGAGCGCCAGCACGCTGCGGTAGAACCACAGGATCAGCAACACCACGATCGCCACCACACCGGCCGAGGCCAGCGCCACGCGCCACGAGAAGGCGATGGCGATCGGCACCACGAAGGCCGGCGCCAACGCCCAGCCCAGGCTGCCGGTGATGCCGTGCACGCTGTAGGCATGGCCCAGGCGCGTGGGCGCGACCTTGCGGTTGAACAGCGTGTAGTCGACCGGATGGAACACGCCGTTGCCGATGCCGCCGACCACGGCGCAGGCCAGCAGCATCCAGTAGCTCTGCGCCATGGCATAGCCGAAGGCCGCGAGCCCCAGCGCGCCCAGCCCGACGAACAACACCGGGCGCGGGCCCAGCTTGTCGACGATGAAGCCCGAGGCTGCCTGCACGATGCACGAGACCACGAAGAACACGGTGAGCACCGCCCCGAGCTCGACATAGCTCACCTGGAACGCGTCCTTCAGCCAGGGAAATAGCGGCGCCAGGATCAGCTGGCTGAAATGGCTCACCGCATGCGCCAGGCCGACCAGCCCGATCAGTTGGGCGTCGGTGCGCAAAGTGGTGGCGGGAACGGCTGTCGAGGAAGTGGATGACATGGATTGCTACAAAAAACCGGTGCGGGCACCGATGCTATGCGGCACCGACGCGGCAGAATGGCGATACAGCGACAACATTTGTCGAAACCATGCCAAGCGCCGTTCCCCCTCACGCTCCGCCCGCTCCCGAGCCAGCCACTCCCGCCAAGGCGCGCGGCACGCCCACCGCGCCGACCAACAGCGTGGGCCCGCTCACGCCGCACCTGTACGCCCCCGACGCGGTGCGCCCGCTGCGCGCCAAGGAACACTTCCTGAGCGCCGACACGCTGGTCGAGCTGCACGAGCACCCGTGGCCGCAGCTCACGTTCTCGACGCGCGGCGTGATCCGCCTGAGCACGCAGGACGGCAGCTACATCGTGCCGCCGTCGCGCGCGCTGTGGGTGCCAGCCAACATGCCGCACAGCATCACGTTGATCGAAGACGCCGAGCTGCGCACCGTCTATCTGCACGCCTGGATCGCGCCCACCTGGGAGAAGTGCGAGGTGCTCGAGATTAGCCCGCTGCTGCGCGCCCTCATGCTCGCGCTCGACACCACCCCCGACGGCCTGCCGCCGGCCGACCCGCATGCGCCGCAGCGCGAACGCATGATCGCGCCGCTGCTGGTCGACGAGGTCGAGCGCGCCACGCAGATCCGCATCGACGTGCCGCTGCCCTCCGACAAGCGCCTGCGCCAGCTGTGCGAGACGCTGCTGCGCAACCCGGCCGACCGCGCCACGCTGGCCGAGCGCGCCGCCGCCATCGGCGCCAGCGAGCGCACGGTGGCGCGGCTGTTCCGCGACCAGCTCGGCATGAGCTGGCAGCAATGGCGCCAGCAGGCCGTGATGGCGCACGCGCTGCCGCTGCTGGCGCGCGGCATGGCCGTGAGCCAGGTGGCGTCGGCCAGCGGCTACGCCACCGACAGCGCCTTCTGCGCCATGTTCAAGGCGGCCACCGGGCGCTCGCCCACCTCATTCCAGCACCGCAAGCGACCGGCCACCCTTTGATGCCACAGGGCATGGGCGGGGCACGCCATGGTGCTCTGGCAAGATCGGCGACCGACACCGACACCATGCACTCACCGATCCCCCTGCACATCGCGGCCGAGGCCAGGCCTGCAACGTGGACCGCCGACATCTGGCTGCGCATCCGCCGCCATTTCCTGCTGAAGGCGGTCGGCACCACGGCCTTCACCTGGCTGTTCTTCATCGGCTACTTCCACTTGCTGCGCAACCCGGCCTTCCCGGTCACGGTGATGCCGCTGACGGCGCTGGACCACCTGATTCCGTTCCAGCCCTACACGCTCGGCGCCTACCTGTCGCTGTGGGTGTACGTGGGCTTTGCGCCGGGGCTGCAGCTCACCTTTCGCGAGCTGGTGGTCTACGGGCTGTGGATCGGCGCGCTGTGCCTGAGCGGCCTGGGCCTCTTCTACTTCTGGCCGACGCAGATCCCGCCGCTGGACATCGACGTCTCGGGCTACCCCGGCTTCGCGATGCTGCAGGGCGTGGACGCGGCGGGCAACGCCTGCCCCTCGATGCACGTGGCGGTCGCCATCTTCACCGCCGTGCGCCTGGCCGACGTGCTGCGCGCGGCGCGCACGCCGTGGCTGTTGCAGGCGATCAACTGGGCCTGGTTTGCCGCCATTGCCTATTCCACGCTGGCGGTCAAGCAGCATGTGGTGCTCGACGCGGTGGCCGGCGCGCTGCTCGGGCTGGCCTTTGCGCTGCCCTCGTTGCGCTGGCGCCCCGGCCCCCGTTGATCCGGGGCCGCCCCGAGGATTTCCCTAAGGTCGAAGCGGATATCATCAATCACCATTGATCATCAACACAGGCCGAACGAGGAAGGGTCGACCCCGTGGCCCGCCACCCGCAAGGGACAGGCAGCCCATCGATCAACGGCGGCACAAGACGACAGGCATCGCAGATGAGTTCGCTGAAGGAATTGCAGGACCTGATCCACGAGAAGTACGGCATCGAACCGTCCAAGCTCGACCCCCACGCCTCGATGCGTGAAACCGGCGGACTCGATTCGCTGGCACTGGCCGAATTCCTGTTCGCCATCGAAGACCATTTCGGCATCACCATGCCCGACGAAGACGCGAGCATCGACACCCTGGCCGAGCTCGCGCAGCTGGTCGACAAGGTCCGGGCCGCCAAGACAGCGTGAGCACGCACGAAGTCGCCGTCACCGGACTGGGCGTCATGGCGCCGCATGGCGACGCGCCCGACGCACTGTTCGATGCGCTCTTGCAGGGCCGCTCGGCCATCGCCCCGGTCTTTCCCGAACTCCCCAAACCCGCCGCCGCCGCCACGGTCGCCTTCGACGAGACGCGCTGGTTCACCAAGCTGCAGCTCGCGGGCGTCGACCGCGTGAGCCAGCTGGCCGTGGCCGCCGCCGACCTCGCCCTGCGCGATGCCGGCCTGACCCTGGGCGATGCCGGCGTCGATGCCGAACGCGTCGGTGTCTACGCCGGCTGCGGCATGGGCGGCGCCGCCGCGCTCGAAGCCGCCTACCGCGGCAACGGGCGCGTCTCGCCGCTCACCATTCCCGCCTTCATGCCCAACGCGCCGGCCGCCCACGTGGCGATGCGCAACGGCGTGCTGGGCCCGGTGCTCACTTACTCGGTCGCCTGCGCCTCGTCGTCGGTGGCCATCGCCGAGGCCGCCAAGGCGGTGCAGCGCGGCGAGGTCGACATCGCCATCGCGGGCGGCAGCGAAGCGCTGATCGTCCCGGGCGTGGTGCTGGCCTGGCAGGCCATGCAGACGCTGGCCGGCTTCCAGCCCGGCGAAGCGGCCGGCGCGGTGCGCCCCTTTGCCACGGATCGCAGCGGCTTTGCGCTGGGCGAAGGTTCGGCCTTCCTCATCCTCGAATCGGCCGAGCGCGCCCGCGCGCGCGGCGCCCGCCGCTACGCCACGCTGGCCGGCTGGGGCCTGAGCAGCGATGCCACCCACCTCACCAAGCCCGACGCACCGGGCCAGGCCCGCGCCCTGCGCGCCGCGCTGCGCCAGGCCGGCCTGCAGCCGCGCGACGTGGGCTACTGCAACGCCCACGGCACGGCCACGCGCATCGGCGACGTGGTCGAGCGCAACGCGCTGGCCGAGGTCTGGGGCGCCGACTTCGACGCCCTGCGCGTCAGCTCGACCAAGGCGCTGCACGGCCACATGCTGGGCGCGGCCGGGGCCATCGAGGCGCTGATCACCGTGCTGGCGCTGCACCGGCGCGAGCTGCCACCCAACGCGAACTGCGCCGAGGTCGACCCCGACTGCCGGATGAACCTCGTCGCCCCCGGCGACAGCGCCGCCCCCGCGCTCGAGGCCGCCATCAGCAACTCCTTCGCCTTCGGCGGCACGAACTCCGTGCTGCTGTTCCGCCGAGGCTGAACTGCGTGCTCTTGCGGGCCGTGCGTCCCCTGCGGCGCTGTGCCCCGCGCGATAGAGACATTCCGGGCTCTCCGGTATGCTGGTGGGCGCTTCTCCCCCCATGTCCGTCCAAGGAGGCCACCATGCACGTTCGCTCCACATTCGTCGCCCTTGCCCTGCTCGCCGCAGGCGCTTCGGTGCAGGCCAACAACCTGCTCGACCAGCTGAAAGAACAGGCCGGCGCGGCGGTCAACTCGCAAGGCAGCAGCAACAGCAGCGGTGGCAGCTCGGCGCTCAGCGGCCTCAGCCTCGGCGGCTTCAAGATGCCCGCCATCGGCTCCAGCACCATCGGCAGCGCGGCCGGCGTGCTCGAGTACTGCGTCAAGAACAACTACCTCGGTGGCGATGCCGCCTCCGTCAAGGACAAGCTGCTGGCCAAGATCACCGGCCAGAAGAAACAGGAAAACGACTTCGCGAGCGGTGCCAAGGGCCTGCTCAAGGGCGGCGACGGCAAGTCGCTCAACCTCAAGGGGCTGTCGTCGAAGGTCAAGGAAAAGGCCTGCGACTACGTCCTGAAGAACGCGACCTCACTGATCTAGGCTCTTTCTCTCTCCCGCTCTCCGCGCGCGGCGTGTCCGCCGTGCGCGCGCCCCGCTTCATGAATCCGGCTTCTCCCTCCTCTTCCCCCGCACCGTCTCTTCGCCAGCGCCTCGCACGCCGGGTTCCCTGCCTCGGCTGGCCCCGACCGTCCGCCGCGCTGCTGCGCAACGAGGCCATGGCCGGCATCACCGTCGCGCTGATGGTGCTGCCGCAGGGCGTGGCCTATGCGGCGCTGGCCGGCATGCCGTTGGTCACGGGCGTGTACGCGGCGCTGTTCCCGGCGCTCATCGCCGTGATGTTCAGCTCGTCGCAGCGGCTGTCGGTGGGGCCGACCGCGCTCACCAGCCTGCTGGTGGGCGCGTCGCTCGCGCCGCTGGCGGTGGCGGGCAGCGACGAATGGGTGGCGATGGCGGTGTGGCTCACGCTGATGTCGGGCGCGATCCAGATCGTGCTCGGCGCGGGGCGCTTCGGCTGGCTGCTGCGGCTGGTCAATTCGCCGGTGCTGATCGGCTTCACACAGGGCGCGGCGGTGCTGATCGCGATCTCGCAGCTGCCCGCGCTGCTGGGCTTCACGGGCCGCACCATTCCGCAGGTGCTGCAGGGCGGGCCACTGCCCGACCTCACGGCCATCGCCTTCGGCCTGGGCAGTATCGCCGTGCTGTGGCTGGGCAAGCGCTGGGTGCCGCGCTTCCCGACCACGATGGCGCTGGTGGCCGGCGCAGCCGCCATCAGCTGGAGCATCAACTACGCGCTGCGCGGCGGCGCCGTGGTGGGCGCCCTGCCCTCGGGCCTGCCCTCGTTCTACTGGCCCGGCCTGTTGCCGGCGCACACCTTCAGCGCGCTGGTGCTGCCCGCGCTGATGATCACGCTGGTGAGCTTTCTGGAGACCGCCTCGAGCGCCAAGGTCGACAACGGCCGCGCCGGCACGCTGTGGAACGAAAACCAGGACCTGATCGGACAGGGCCTGGCCAAGCTGGCCTCGGGCTTCACGGGGTCGTTCCCCACCAGCTCGTCGTTCTCGCGCTCGGCCATCACGCTCTACGCGGGCGCACAGACCGGCTGGGCGACGCTGTTCAGCGTGGCGGTGGTGGCCGGCGCGCTGCTGTGGCTCATGCCGCTGCTGTACCACGTGCCGCAGGCGGTGCTGGCGGCGGTGGTGGTCACGGCCATCCTCGGGCTGGTGAAGCCGTCGAGCTTCACGGCGCTGTGGCGCATCTCGAAGCTGGAGGCCGGCATCGCCTTCGGCACCTTCGTGCTCACCATCGCCACCGCGCCGAGCATCTACTGGGGCGTGCTGGGCGGTCTGCTCGCCAGCCTGGCGCACTACATGTACCGCCACCTGCACCCGCGCATCATCGAAGTGGGCCTGCATCCCGACGGCAGCCTGCGCGACCGCCACCTCTGGAAGCTGCCGCCGCTCGCGCCGCAGCTGTATGCGGTGCGCATGGACGCCGAACTCGACTTCGCCTCCGCCTCCACGCTGGAGCGCGCGCTCACGGTCGCACTGGCCGAGCGCCCCGACCTGACCGACGTGTGCCTGTTCGCGCAGCCGATCAACCGCATCGACATCACCGGTGCCGAGGTGTTCGGCTCGATCCGCCGGATGATGGAATCCAAGGGCGTGCGCCTGCACCTGAGCGGCATGAAGCTGCCAGCCATGCAGGTGCTCGAACGCGCCGGCCTGCTCGCACCGGGGCCGATGCTCTTCAGCTACCGCACCGACGCCGAGGCGCTGGCCGCGCTGATGCCGCGCATCGACATGCCCGAAGAAGCCGAAGCCGCGGCCTGACCGCGCGCCTCTTCCCCAGCACGGGCGCCATGAAAACCACCATCGAAGAACTGGTCGCCTTCCGCGCCGTGGTGGACACCGGCTCGATCACCGCCGCGGCCGACCAGCTGGGCCAGACCGTGTCGGGCATCAGCCGCGCGTTGAGCCGGCTCGAACAGAAGCTCGGTACCACGCTGATGCGCCGCACCACGCGGCGGCTCGAACTCACCGAGGAAGGCGCCGCCTTCCTGCAGCGCACGCGCGCCATCCTCGACGCGATCGACGATGCCGAGGAGCACATGGCCGCGCGCCGCCAGCAGCCGGCCGGCCGCCTGCGCGTGAACGCGGCCTCGCCTTTCATGCTGCACGCCATCGTGCCGCTGGTGCCGGAGTTCCGCCGGCTCTATCCGCAGATCAGCCTGGAGCTGGACACCGACGACCTGCCCATCGACCTGCTGGAGCGGCGCACCGACGTGGCGATCCGCATCGGACCGCTGCGCGATTCCACGCTGCACGCGCGCCCGCTCGGCACGCACCGGCTGCGCGTGCTCGCGAGCCCCGCCTACCTCGAGGCCCACGGCAAGCCGCGCAAGGTCGACGAGCTGGCCGGCCACGCGCTGCTGGGCTTCACGCAGCCCGAGTCGCTCAACCGCTGGCCGCTGCGCGGCGTGCACGGCGACGAATGGACCATCGCGCCCACCGTGGTCGCGTCCAGCGGCGAGACGCTGCGCCAGCTCGCGCTGGCCGGCGTGGGCATCGTCTGCCTGTCGGACTTCATGACCGCCGCAGACCGCGCCAGCGGCGCGCTGGTGCAGGTGCTGCCCAAGGACACGGTCGACGTGCGCCAGCCCGTCAACGCCGTGTACTACCGCAACACGCAGCTGTCGGCGCGCATCACCTCGTTCCTCGATTTCCTGTCGCAGCGGATGGGCTGACCGGCTGAGTTCAGCCCGGCGGCATCCGCTCGAACTTCGACAGCGCCGGATCGAGGAAGTCCCAGGCGTGCCCGCGCACCGCGTACGTGACCGCCTGCGGCCGGTAGCGCCCAGGGTCGTCCAGGCTCGCGGCATGCACGGTGAAGACGCCGGGCATCGCCGCGAAGGTCATGTACACGGGCGAGCCGCAGGTCGGGCAGAACGCACGCGTCTTCATGTTGCCGCTGTCGCCCTTGAGGCTCCACAGCGTGGCCGCGCCGGTCTGCTTCACCTCGGCGCCTGCGAAGCTGAGGTACGAGCCGTGGCCCGTGCCGCTCTTGCGCTGGCAGTCGAGGCACTGGCAGTCGTTCTGGAACACGGGTTCCCCTGAAATCTCGTAGCGGATGGCGCCGCATGCGCAACCGCCGGTGTAGGCCGGGTTCATGGTTCTTGTCCTTTTCGAAGTGGTGAAGGGCAATCTAGTCGCGCGAGGGCTGGAGCGGGGAGTAACAAGATCGTCGTGAATCCGGGGCGGGCCAGAATCCGGCAGTCACGAAGACACATCCCCAAGGAAATGCCATGCACGTCGACCTGGTGTCCGAAGCCCAACACGACTCGCTCATCGAGCTGCTGACCGAACTGCACGGCTTCTACAACGAAGGCGCGCGCGTGCCGCGCGAGCTGGTGCGCGAGCACCTGCTGGGCAACCTCCTCGCACCCGGGTCGCCGCACCAGCTCGTGGTGGCGTCGACAGACGCGCGCACCGTGGTCGGGCTGGCCGCGATCACCTGGGTCTTCTCGCTGGTCGATTTCGCCCCGGAGCAACGCAGGCACTGCCAGCTCAAGGAGCTCTACGTGAAGTCGGGCCACCGCAGCGCCGGGGCGGGCCGCGCCCTCATGGCATGGGTGGCCGCGCAAGCCATCGCCAAGGGATGCCACCGCATCGACTGGCCCGTGAAGGCGACGAATGCGCGCGGCATTGCGTTCTATGAAGGGCTCGGCGCGTTCCGGGTGGCCGAGCGGCTGAGCTACCGGCTGCTGCAGCCGGCCCTGGGGGAGCTGGCGGCCTTCACGGTCCCTGCGTGACCGCCACCCGCTCCACCGCCGCCGACGCGATCTCGTAGCCGCTCACGCCCATGTCGGCCGATGCGTAGCGCGCCGCCTTGAGCGTGCCGCTCACGCGCACCGTGTCCATCGCGTGCAGCCCCTTCACGGGCGCGGGCGCGATCACGTGGACGATCTGGTTGGCGGGCGGCGGCGGGGTGTGGATGCAGGCGCCGAAGTACGGCACCAGCAGGAACTCGCGGATGCCGTCTTGCGTGGCATCGAGCGGCACCACGAAGCCCGAGAGCCTGGCGGGCTTGCCGTCGAGCGCGACGTTGACCGGCGCGTTGTCCCAGACGGCGCGCATCTCGTCGAGCATCTGGATCGCGCGCGGGTCGTTGTCGCGCAGCGCTTCGAGGCTGATGTTGCGGTAGCGCTGGGTCGGGTCCCACTCCTTGGGCACCAGCGCGTCCCAGGCCATCTCCTGCGCGGCCGGCGCGCTGGCCGCGCCCTGCCCCTGGGCCGCGTCCGGGCTGCAGGCGGACAGCAGGCTGCCCGCGACCGCCATCAGCAGCACCATTCCCGTGCGACGAACAAAAACACTCATGGCCCCGATTGTGCTTGCCGAAGGTGACACAGCGCTCGGGGCGGGCCAGAAGACCTGCCCTGAAACGAATGGGCACACATGGCAAAAAGGCGGGCGCCGCGCCAGAATACCGCACCACGACCACGAGGAGATCCGCATGGCACCCACAGGATGGCTTGGATTGACGTCACTCGGCACGGTTCACACCGCGATCAGCCTGATCGCCGTGTTCGCAGGCATCTGGGCCCTGCTGCGCTACAAGGAAATCACCCTGCGCACCGGCCTGGGCCAGGTCTTCGTCTGGACCACGGTGCTGACCTGCCTCACGGGCTTCGGCATCTTCCAGCACGGCGGCTTCGGCAAGCCGCATGCGCTGGGCATCATCACTTTGGTGGCACTGGCCGTCGGCGCACTGGCGGGGTACGGGCGGCTCGGGGCGAAGTCGCGCTACATCGAGGCGGTCGCTTATTCGGCGAGCTTTCTCTTCCACTGGATTCCGGCCTTCACCGAGACGCTGACGCGATTTCCGCTGGGCGCGCCGCTGCTGCCGAACGCCGAGGCGCCCGAGCTGAAGGCGATCACCGCGGTGCTCGGCGCGCTGTACGTGGTCGGCGTGACGCTGCAGATCAAGCGGCTGCGCGGCGACAAGCCGGTCAGTCCTGCACCCGCCCGCGCAGGCTCTTGATCTGCGAACGCTGGCTCTTGCCTTCGAGCCGGCGCTGCTTCGAACCGTAGGTGGGCTTGGTGGCGCGCCGCACGCGCGGCGGCGTGGCCACGCTGTCGATCACCGCCTGCAGCCGCGCGAGCGCGTCGGCGCGGTTCATCTCCTGCGTGCGGTGCTGCTGCGCCTTGAGCACGAACACGCCTTCCTGCGTGATGCGGCTGTCGCGCAGAGCGAGCAGCCGCTCCTTCACATCGGCCGGCAGCGAGCTGGCATGGATGTCGTAGCGCAGGTGCACCGCGCTCGACACCTTGTTGACGTTCTGCCCGCCCGCCCCCTGCGCGCGGATGGCGCTGATCTCGACCTCGTCGGGGTCGATCAGGAGTGGGGGGCGGAGCATGCCCGCGAGTGTGCCCTCAAACGCGCTCGAACACGGCGGCAATGCCTTGCCCGCCGCCGATGCACATGGTCACGAGTGCGTAGCGGCCACCCGTGCGGTGCAGCTCGGCGATCGCCTTCGTCGTGATGATCGCGCCGGTCGCGCCCACCGGGTGGCCCAGCGAAATGCCCGAGCCGTTCGGGTTCACCTTGGCCGGATCGAAGCCCAGCTCCTTGATGACGGCGCAGGCCTGCGCGGCGAAGGCTTCGTTCGACTCGATCACGTCGAAGTCGCCGACCTTCAGGCCCGTGCGCTCCAGCACCTTGCGCGTGGCCGGCACCGGGCCGATGCCCATGTACGCCGGCTCGACGCCCGCGTGCGCGTAGCCCACGAGGCGCGCCAGCGGCTTCAGGCCCAGCGCCTTCACGCGACCGCCTTCGGCCAGCACCACGGCGGCGGCGCCGTCGTTGATGCCCGAGGCGTTGCCGGCGGTCACGAGGCCGTCCTTCTTGAACGCGGGCTTCATCTTCGACAGCGTGTCGACGGTGGTGTCGGCGCGCACGTGCTCGTCGGTGTCGAACAGCACGATGCCCTTGCGCGTCTTCACCTCGACCGGAACGATCTGCTCCTTGAAGCGGCCCGCGGCAATGGCGGCGGCGGCACGCTGCTGGCTGGTCACGGCCAGTTCGTCCATCTGCTCGCGCGTGATGCCGTAGCGTGCGGCCACGTTCTCGGCCGTGATGCCCATGTGGATCTTCTCCCACGGGTCGTGCAGGATGCCCAGCATGTAGTCGACCAGCACCGCGTCGCCCATGCGAGCGCCATAACGGGCCGAGGTGTCGAAGTACGGGCCGCGGCTCATCGATTCGGAGCCGCCGCCGATGGCGATGTCGCAGTCGCCCAGCGCAATGGCCTGCGCCGCCGACACGATGGCCTGCAGGCCCGAGCCGCACAGGCGGTTCACGTTGAAGGCCGGCGTCTCGATCGGGCAGCCCGCGTCGATGGCGGCCACGCGGCTCAGGTAGGCATCCTTCACGTCGGTGGGAATCACGTTGCCCATGACCACATGGCCGATGGCGTCGGCGGCCACGCCGCTGCGCTCGATGGCGGCCTTGACGGCGGTGGTGGCCAGTTGCGTGTTGGGCACGTCCTTGAGCGCGCCGCCGAAGGTGCCGATGGCGGTGCGGGCGGTGCCGACCACGAAGATGTCGCGTGAAGTCATGGGATGGATCTCCTGGATTGAAAAAACGAAAACAGCGAATTCTTCAGCGGCCCGTGAAGGCCGCGGGCTTCTTGCCGAAAAAGGCATCAAGGCCGATGCGGAAATCGGCGGTGGCCGCGCACGACTGGAACGCGGCCGACTCGGCGTCGAGCTGGCTCGCGAGGTCGCGGTCGAGCGAGCCGCGCATCAGCCGGCGCAGGTGGCCCAGCGCCACGGTCGGGCCCTTGGCCAGCCGCTGCGCGAGCGCCATCGCCTCGGCTGCGAGCTCGGCCGCTGGCACCACGCGGTTGATGAGGCCCATGCGCTCGGCGGCGGCGGTGTCGTAGGTGTCGCCGAGCATCGCGATCTCCAGCGCGCGGCGCATGCCGACCAGGCGCGGCAGCGCCCACGAGGCGCCGACGTCGCAGCTGGTGCCGACGTTCACGTAGGCCAGATTGAAGCGCGTGCCCTCGGCCGCGAGCACGAAGTCGGCCTGCAGCATCAGGCTCAGCCCCGCACCGGCCGCCACGCCGTGCACCTGCGCGACCAGCGGCGCGTCCATGGCGTCGAGCACGGTCAGCGCCTCGTGCAGCGGGCCGATGAGGTCGGCCGCGCCCTGCTTCGGGTCGGCGCTGAGCACGCCGAGGTCGCCGCCGGCCATGAAGCCCTTGCCCGCGCCGCTCAGCAGCACGGCGCGCACGCTCCTGTCGGCAGCCAGGGTGCGCGCGGCGGCGAGGAAGGCGGTGGCCATCGGCACGTCGATGGCGTTGAGCGCGGCCGGCCGGTTGAAGCGCAGCGTGGCCACCGCGCCTTCGCGGCCCACCAGCAGGGGCGAAGAAGAAGTCTCTGAAGTCATGGGTTCGCTTTCGTCGGGGCGCGCTGCAGCACGCCGTTGAGCAGCAGCTCGATGCCCTGGTCGGCGATCTGGTCGGGCGTGAGGTCGCCGTCGGGGCGGTACCAGCGGCCGATCCAGCTCAGCGCGCCGGCCAGCATGAAGGCCGCCATCTTCGGGTCGCAGGGCGCGAGCGCGCCTTCGGCCACGCCCTCTTCGATCAGCCGGCGGAAATGCCCGTCGATGCCGGCCTTGAGGCGGCGCAACTCCTTCTTGAGCGGATCGGGCAGCGGGTCTTCGCCGATGCGGATCACGCACATGCCGAAGTCCTGCGTGACCACGCCCGAGTAGATGCGCATGCAGGCCTTGAGCTGGTCGATGGCGCTGCCGCCCGCGGCGCGCACCTCGCCGATGCCGGTCTGCATGAGGTCCAGCGCCATCTTCACGCACTCGAGCAGGATCTGGTCCTTGTTCTCGATGTAGTAGTACAGCGTGGGCTTGCTCACGTTGAGCCGCTCGGCAATGTCGTCGAGCGAGGTCGCGTGGAAGCCGCGCTCGTTGAAGAGCTGGGCGGCCGTGCGCAACACGGCCATGCGCTTGACCTCGCGCTGCTGCGCACGGCGGTCGGCAGGCGCCCACGGAGAGGTTGGCGCTGAAGCTGGAACGGCGGAGGAACGGGGCATGGGGTTTGTGCGGGCGGGGAAAGTCCCGATGCCGCGAACTGCGGCGAACACGGACATTACCGGCCAGTAGGAATTTTACGGGCCAGTAGCATTTCGCTGCTGGACACAAACCCTGACCTTGCGGCGCGCCCCTTAGCCATGCCTGACGAGACTCGACGGGATACCTCCATGTCCGCACCTTCCGCCCCGGCCCCGGTGCTGCAGGCCGAGGCGTTGACGCTGGCATTCGGCGGGGTGAAGGCCTTGACCAACGTCGGCTTCAGCGTGGCGCCCGGCTCCATCACCGCAGTGATCGGGCCCAACGGCGCGGGCAAGACTTCGCTGTTCAACACCATCTCGGGCTTCTACAAGCCCTCGCAGGGCCGCGTGCTGTTCGAGGGCGTGGACATCACCCGCCTGCCCGCCCCCAAGCGCGCCGCGCTCGGGCTGGCGCGCAGCTTCCAGAACATCGCGCTGTTCCGCGGCATGACCGTGCTCGACAACATCAAGCTCGGGCGCCATACCCACCTGAAGACCAACGTGTTCGACGCCCTCTTCTACCTGGGCCGCGCGCGCCGCGAAGAGGCCGAGCTGCGCCGCGACGTGGAAGAACGCATCATCGATTTCCTCGAGATCGACCACATCCGCCACGCCTCGGTGGCCGCCCTGCCCTACGGCCTGCAAAAGCGCGTCGAAATGGCACGCGCGCTGGCCATGCAGCCCAAGGTGCTGATGCTCGACGAACCCGTGGCCGGCATGAACCGCGAAGAGACCGAAGACATGGCGCGCTTCATCCTCGATGTGCGGCGCGAATGGGGCATCACGGTGCTGATGGTGGAGCACGACATGGGCATGGTGATGGACCTGTCGGACCACGTCGTGGTGCTCAACTTCGGCCAGGTCATTGCGCAAGGCACGCCGGCGCAGGTGCAGGCCGACCCGGAAGTGATCCGCGCCTACCTCGGCGCGGGCGACGTGGGCGAGCTGCGTCGCCGGCTGCGTGGCGAAGCTGCCGTGGGAGCCGCCTGATGGATTGGGCCTACCTCTTCGAGATCGCGCTCACCGGCATCGCCGGCGGCGGCCTGTATGCGCTGGCGGCGCTGGCCTTCGTGCTGATCTACAAGGCGACGCGCGTGGTCAACATCGCCATCGGCGAGATGCTGATGGTCGGCGCCTACCTGTTCTTCACCTTCGCCGCGAGCTTCTCGCTGCCGATCTGGATGGCGGTGCTGGGCTCGGTGATCGGCACCGGCCTGCTGGGCGCGGTGATCGAGCGCACCATGATCCGCCCGCTGCTGGGCGAACCGCCGATCTCGGTGTTCATGGTGACGGTGGGGCTGGCGTCGATCCTCGTCGGGCTGGTCGAGATCATCTGGACCGCCGACCAGCGCCGCCTGCCCGAGTTTCTGCCCAACACGCCCGTGATGATCGGCGAGGCCTTCCTGGCGCCCAAGATCGCCTACGGCGCATTGATCGCGGTGGTGCTGATCGGGTTGGTGCTGCTGCTGTTCCGCTTCTGGCGCGGCGGCGTGGCGCTGCGGGCCACAGCCTCGGACCAGGCCGCCGCCTACTCGATGGGCATCCACGTGCCGCGCGTGTTCTCGCTGGCCTGGGTGGCCTCGGCCATGATCGCGGCGGTGGCCGGCATCATCGTCGGCGCCATCGGCGGCATCTCGTCGTCGATGGGCGTGTTCGGGCTGTCGGTGCTGGTGGTGGTGATCGTCGGCGGGCTCGACAGCGTGCTCGGCGCGCTGGTGGGCGGCGTGCTCATCGGATTGATCGAGGCGCTCGCGGGTTCCTACCTCGGCGGCGAGTACAAGCTGCTCGCCACCTTCATCGTGCTGGTGTTCGTGCTGATGGTGCGGCCGTACGGGCTCTTCGGCACGCACGAGATCGAGAGGCTCTAGCCATGCGCATCGGCACCCTCAAGCAAAGCTATATCGCCGACGCGGCGCTGTTCGATTCGCGCACGCAGAAGGTGTGGCTCGCGATCGGCGCGGCGCTGCTCGTGCTGTTCCCCTTCATGGCCAGCGACTACTGGCTGTACCTCGCGTGCCTTGTCGCCATCAACGTGGCGAGCGCCACGGGGCTGAACATCCTCACCGGCTACACGGGCCTGGTGAGCCTGGGGCAGGCCGCGTTCATGGGCCTGGGCGCGTACACCGTCGCGATCATGCAGACGCGGCTGGGCACGCCCTTCCTGCTCAACATCCTCGCGGGCGGCGTGGTCGCGATGCTCGGCGGGCTGGTCGTCGGCATCCCGTCGCTGCGCGTGAAGGGCCTGTACCTGGCCATCGCGACCATCGCCGCGTCGTTCATCACGCACTTCCTGTTCGCCAACCTCAAGCTCACGGGAGGCACCACGGGCATCTCGCTGCCGCCCGCGCAACTCTTCGGCCTGCCGCTGGACACGTCGTTTCGCCTGTACTGGGTGATCGTGCCGGTGATGGTGCTCATGGTGCTCGGCGCGGCCAACCTGTTTCGCACGCGCGTGGGGCGCGCCTTCATCGCCATCCGCGACCGCGACATCTCGGCCGAGGTGCTGGGCATTCCGCTGCTGCGCTACAAGCTGCTGTCCTTCGGGCTGTCGTCGTTCTACGCAGGTGTGGCCGGTGGCCTGTGGGCCTACTTCTTCCGCGTGGTCACGCCCGAGAGCTTTCCGCTGCTGATGTCGATCTTCTTCCTGGCCGCCATCATCGTCGGCGGCATGGGCACCATCCTGGGCGGCATCTTCGGTGCCGTGTTCATGACCATGGTGCCCGAGCTGCTCAAGCTGGTGGTCGACCTGCTGCCGGGCGGCGTCGAGATGACCGTGTTCCTCTCGCCGGTGCGCACCGTCGTCTTCGGCCTGCTGATCGTCGGATTTCTGGTGTTCGAGCCGCACGGGCTCGCAGAAGTGTGGCGGCGCCTGCGCCGCTTTTTCCATCTATGGCCGTTTCGTAACTAGAACCAGGAGACACACATGCCCAAGACAACGAAGAAGCTTTCCCCCCAGCGCCGCGCCCTGCTGATCGCCGCGGGCCTGGCCGCCGCCGTGCCGTTCGCGGCGAACGCGCAAGGCAACGAGGACATCGTCATCGGCGGCTCGATCCCCATGACCGGCGTGTTCGCCTTCGCGGGCGTGGGCATCAACGCCGGCATTGCCGACTACGTGAAGATGGTCAACGACGCGGGCGGCATCAAGGGCCGCAAGCTGCGCTACGTGCCGGAAGACACGGGCTACAAGGTCGACGTGTCGGTGGCGGCCTTCAAGAAGATCACGAGCCAGAACAAGGTCAACCTCTACTACGGCGACTCCACCGGCTTCTCCAAGACCATCAACCCCGAGCTGGACCGCGGCGGCCAGATCCTGATGGCGGGTGCCTCGTTTGCGACCGAGCTCAATGACCCGGCCAAGTACCCGAACCAGTTCCTCGTGGGCCCCGACTACACCGAGCAGATCGGCATCCTGCTGCGCCACATCGCCAAGGAAAAGCCGGGCGCGAAGGTGGCCTTCGTGTACTCCGACTCCGAGTTCGGCCGCGACCCCATCGAGGCCAGCGAAGCTGCTGCCAAGAAGCTGGGCCTGAGCGTGCCGGTGAAGCTTATGACGCCCGCGGGCAGCGTCGACGTGTCGACCGAGGTCATCAAGCTGCGCCGCGCCGCGCCCGACTACACGATCTTCCACGGCTACATCCTGGCGCCCATTCCCGAGTTCGTGCAGCAGGGCAAGCAGATGGGCATGACCAGCAAGTGGATGGGCACCTTCTGGACCATGGACAGCTCCACCGTCATGAAGATGGGCGAAGGCGGCGACGGCTTCATGGGCGTCATGCCCTACCGCTACTACTACGACACCTCGGCCAAGGCGCCGATGCTCGACAAGATCCGCGCGCTGCGCCCCGAGTACCAGAGCACGGCCTACACGCAGGGCTTCCTCACGGCGATGCTGTTCACCGAGGCCGCCAAGCGCACGCTCGACGCCGGCAAGCCGCTGGACGGCAAGAACCTGAAGGCCGCGCTCAACACCATCAAGGACTTCGACACCGGTGGGATCATCGGCACGCCGATCACCATCAAGGGCAATTCGATTCCCGTGGGCCGCGTCTACAAGGCCGACATGAAGGCGCAGAAGATGGTGCCGGCCTCCGACTGGATCGCACTGAACTGACCGACACGATGGACGCGCGCGCGGCACCGCCCGACCTCGTTCTGGAGGTCAACAACATCGAGGTGGTCTACAACAAGGTCGTGCAAGTCTTGCGCGGCCTGTCGCTGGCCGTGCCGCGCGGACAGATCGTGGCGCTGCTGGGCAGCAACGGCGCGGGCAAGTCGACCACGCTGAAGGCGGTGTCGGGCCTGCTCGCGCTGGAAGACGGCGAGGTCGAGGCCGGGCGCATCGTGTTCGACGGCGCGCCGACCGAGCGGCTCGCGCCGCAGCAGCTGGTGCGGCGCGGCCTGAGCCATGTGATGGAGGGCCGGCGCGTGTTCGAAGACCTCACGGTCGAAGAGAACCTCGTCGCTGCGACCTACGCGCTGACGGGCCGTGCGGGCGCTGCGCCGGCGTCGCGCAACTTCGACGACGTCTATGCCTACTTCCCGCGCCTGCACGAACGCCGCAAGGGCCTCGCGGGCTACCTTTCGGGCGGCGAGCAGCAGATGCTCGCCATCGGCCGCGCGCTGGTCGCGCAGCCTCAATTGATCTTGCTCGACGAGCCCTCGCTGGGCCTGTCGCCCAAGCTGGTGGAAGACATCTTCACGATCATCGCGCGCATCAACGCCGAGCGCGGCACCTCGATGCTGCTGGTGGAACAGAACGCCAGCGTGGCACTGGCCATCGCCCACACGGGCTACATCATGGAAAGCGGCAAGGTCGTGATCGACGGCAGCGCCGAGCGCCTCGCGGCCGACCCCGACGTGCGCGAGTTCTACCTGGGCGTGGGCGGCAGCGGCGAATCGCGCAGCTTCCGCGAGCTGAAGCACTACAAGCGCCGCAAGCGCTGGCTGTCATGACGACCCCGACGATGAACGCGCTCCCTTCGCTCACGCTGCCGCAGATGCTGCGCGAGCAGGCACGCCTGCAGCCGCAGCGCATCGCGATCCGGCAGAAGGACTTCGGCATCTGGCATCCGCTGGACTGGGCCGGCTACCTGCAGCGCGCCAGCCGCTTCGGCCTGGGCCTGCACGCGATGGGCCTCGCGCCCGGCGGGCACCTGGGCGTGATCTCCGAGAACCGCGTCGAGTGGCTGCTCGCGCAGATGGGCGCGGGGCTCATCGGCGCCGTGACCGTGGGCGTGTACCCCACGAGCCCGAGCAACGAGGTGGCCTACGTGGTCGGCCACGCGGACATCGAGGTGATCGTCTGCGAAGACCAGGAGCAGACCGACAAGGTGCTCGATGCCCTCGACCAGCTGCCGCACCTGCGCAAGATCGTCGTGATCGAGACCAAGGGCCTCGCGAGCTACCCGCCCGAGGTGCGCGAGCGCATCGCGACCTTTGCGGAAGTCGAGCAGGCCGGCGCCGAGGTGCTGGCACGCGACGGCGCCGCGCTGATCGACGCCGCGCTGCAGCGCCAGACACTCGCCGACATCGGTTTGATGATCTACACCTCGGGCTCCACGGGCAAGCCCAAGGGCGCGATGATTTCGTACCGCAACATCCGCGGCGTCGTGCCCGGCATCGTCGATCGGCTCGGGCTCGACGGCGGCACCACGCACCTGTCGTACCTGCCGCTGTGCCACGTGGCCGAGCAGATGCTCACGGCCTTCGTGCCGCTGTACCTGGGCTCGCAGGTCAACTTCGGCGAATCGATCCGCACCGTGCAGGAAGACCTGCGCGAAGTGGCGCCCACCATGTTCCTCGGCGTGCCGCGCATCTGGGAGAAGCTGCACGCGGGCATCAGCATCAAGATGCAGGAAACCGGCAGATTGCAGCGCGCTCTGTTCCGCAAGGCCATCGAGGCCTGCGCCCCGCTGGCCGAGAAACCGCGCAGCGCCTGGACGCTGGCCGAGCGCGGCCGCTTCGCCCTCGCCTACTGGACCGTGCTGCGCGCGCTGCAGAACTTCATCGGCCTGCGCCGCGCGCGCATCGCGCTCACGGGCGCGGCGCCGATTCCCGCGGACGTGGTGCGCTTCTTTCGCACGCTGGGCGTGCCGCTGGTCGAGGTGTACGGCCTCACCGAATCGACCGGCATGGTCTCGGGCCACCGCGCCGACGCCGTGACCATCGGCACCGTCGGCCCGCCGACGCAAGGCACCGAGCACCGCGTGGGCGAAGCCGGCGAGCTGCTGGTGCGCGGCGACATGGTGTTCGAGGGCTACTACAAGAACCCCGAGGCCACGGCCTCATCGATCCGCGATGGCTGGCTGCACACGGGCGACGTGGTGCGCGAGGAAGCCGGTGGGCAGCTGCGCATCGTCGACCGGCTGAAGGACATCATGATCACCGCCGGCGGCAAGAACCTCACCCCCTCGGAGATCGAGAACACCATGAAGGGCAGCCCCTTCATCAAGGAATGCATCGTGGTGGCGGACGGCCGCAAATTCGTGGGAGCACTGCTGCAGATCGACTACGAGACGGTCGGCAAATGGGCCGAAGCGCAGCGCCTGCCCTTCACGCATTTCCGCTCGCTGGTGGAGGAACCCAAGGTGCGCGCGCTGATCGAGGCCGAAGTGGCGCGCGGCAATGGGAAGCTGGCGCAGGTGTCGCAGATCAGACGTTTTCATCTGCTCACCAAAGAGTTGGACCATGACGACGGTGAAGTCACCGCCACCATGAAGGTGCGGCGCTCCAGCATCTACAAGGCCTACGCCGACGAGATCGAGGCGCTGTACAGCGCCTGATCGAAGAAAACGGGGCTCAGTCGCCGCGCACGGGGCGGGCCCGCACGTCGGTCACATCGTCGGCCGGGCCCAGCACGACCGGGCTGCGCACCGATTCGCCGCGCGCACGGGCGCTGACCACGTCGGCCGCCGTCGGCTCGGCCGGTTGCTGTGCCGCATGGCGAAATCGGTCGAAACCCGAGCGCGGGTTGAAACGCATGACCCAGGGCGTCACGGGCTTGCCCGTGAGGCGCCCCCAGGCGTAGCGCACACCCCACACCGCCGCCAGCAGCAGGGCCGCCACAGCCAGGCTGGCCGCGAAGACCAGCCCCAGGAGCAGAAGAATGACGCGAAGAATGAAGTTCATCATCCGACTTTAGGCCGATGCAGCCGCCGTTGGTTCCCCGCCCTTGCGGAACGAGAACTGGCCCGGCGACTGGATCGGGTCGGTTTCGACCTCGATCGTGTCCTTCGGCCCGAAGCTGCCGTCCAGCAACAGCTTCGAGAGCGGGTTCTCGATGCGCTGCTGGATGGCGCGCTTGAGCGGACGCGCACCGAACACCGGGTCGAAGCCGACCTTGGCGATCTCGGCCAGCGCCGCGGGCGACACCTGCAGGCCCAGGTCCATCTTCGCCAGGCGCGCCTGCAGCACCTTGAGCTGGATCGCGGCGATCGATTCGATGTTCTTCGCGTCGAGCGCGTGGAACACGACGGTCTCGTCGATGCGGTTCAGGAACTCGGGGCGGAAGTAGTTCTTCAGCTCGTCCCACACCGCTTCCTTGATCTCCTCGCTCGGCTGGCCCACCATCGACTGGATGATCGGCGAGCCGATGTTGCTGGTCATCACGATGACGGTGTTCTTGAAGTCCACGGTGCGGCCCTGGCCGTCCGTGAGGCGGCCGTCGTCGAGCACCTGCAGCAGCACGTTGAACACGTCGGGATGGGCCTTCTCGACCTCGTCGAGCAGCACCACGCTGTAGGGCTTGCGGCGCACGGCTTCCGTGAGGTAGCCGCCCTCTTCATAGCCCACGTAGCCCGGCGGCGCGCCGATGAGGCGGGCGACCGAATGCTTCTCCATGAACTCGCTCATGTCGATGCGGATCAGGTGGTCTTCGCTGTCGAACAGGAAGCCCGCGAGCGCCTTGCACAGCTCGGTCTTGCCCACGCCCGTGGGGCCGAGGAACAGGAACGAACCCGTGGGGCGGTTCGGATCGCTCAGGCCCGAGCGCGAGCGGCGGATCGCGTTGGCGACCGCACCGATGGCCTCGTCCTGGCCGACCACGCGCTCGTGCAGCTTGTCTTCCATGACGAGCAGCTTGTCGCGCTCGCCCTGCATCAGCTTGGCGACCGGGATGCCCGTGGCGCGCGCCACGACCTCGGCGATTTCTTCCGAACCGACCTGCGTGCGCAGCAGCGTGGGCGCGCTGGACTTGCCCTTGCTCGCCTCGCTCTCTTCAGCTTCCTTCAGGCGCTTCTCGAGCGCGGGCAGCTGGCCGTATTGCAGCTCGGCGACCTTGTTGAAGTCGCCCTTGCGCTTCCACTCTTCGATCTGGAACTTGATCTTGTCGATGTCTTCGCGCACGTGGGCGCTGCCCTGGGCCTGGGCCTTCTCGGCCTGCCAGATCTCGTCGTAGTCGGCGATTTCCTTTTGCAGCTTGGTGATCTCGTCCTCGATGAGGCCGAAGCGCTTCTGCGAGGCCTCGTCCTTTTCGCGGCGCACGGCTTCACGCTCGATCTGCAGCTGGATCAGGCGGCGGTCCAGGCGGTCCATGACCTCGGGCTTGGAGTCCATCTCGATCTTGATCTTGGCCGCGGCCTCGTCGATGAGGTCGATGGCCTTGTCGGGCAGGAAGCGGTCGGTGATGTAGCGATCAGACAACTCGGCCGCGGCCACGATGGCCGGGTCGGTGATCTGCACGCCATGGTGCACTTCGTACTTCTCCTGCAGGCCGCGCAGGATGGCGATGGTGGCCTCGACGCTGGGCTCGCCCACGATGATCTTCTGGAAGCGGCGCTCCAGCGCGGCGTCCTTCTCGATGTACTTGCGGTACTCGTCCAGCGTGGTGGCGCCCACGCAATGCAGCTCGCCGCGCGCGAGCGCGGGCTTGAGCATGTTGCCCGCGTCCATGGCGCCTTCGGCCTTGCCGGCACCGACCATGGTGTGCAGCTCGTCGATGAAGACGATGGTCTGGCCTTCGTCCTTCGCGAGTTCATTGAGCACGGTCTTCAGGCGCTCTTCGAATTCGCCGCGGAACTTGGCACCAGCCAGCAGCGCGGCCATGTCGAGCGACAACACCCTTTTGCCCTTGAGCGACTCGGGCACTTCGCCCGCGACGATGCGCTGCGCGAGGCCTTCGACGATGGCGGTCTTGCCCACACCGGGTTCGCCGATGAGCACAGGGTTGTTCTTGGTGCGGCGTTGCAGCACCTGGATGGCGCGGCGGATTTCCTCGTCGCGGCCGATGACCGGGTCGAGCTTGCCCAGGCGGGCGCGCTCGGTGAGGTCCAGGCAGTATTTCTTGAGGGCTTCGCGCTGGCCTTCGGCGTCGGCGCTGTTCACGCCCTGCCCGCCGCGCACGGCCTCGATGGCGGCCTCGAGCGACTTGCGGCTCAGGCCGTTGTCCTTGGCGATCTTGCCGATGTCGGCCTTGCTGTCGGCCACGGCGAGCAGAAAGAGTTCGCCCGCAATGAACTGGTCATTGCGCTTGATGGCCTCCTTCTCGGTCGCCTGCAGCAGCTTGCCCAGCTCGGGGCCGACCTGCACGATGTCGTGGCCCTGCACCTGGGGCAGTTTCTTGATGGCGCCTTCGGCGGCCTGCAGCAGCCCGGGCACGTTGACGCCGGCACGCTCCAGCAGGGCGCGCGGGCCGTCGTCCTGGCGCAGCATCGCGACCAGCAGGTGGGCCGGTTCGATGTAGGCGTTGTCGCTGCCAAGGGCGAGCGACTGGGCGTCGCTCAGTGCTTCCTGAAATTTGGTGGTGAGTTTGTCTTGTCGCATGGTGGTATTCCTGCATCCAAAATAGGGCTGTTCGGGCACGATTCAAGGTTGCGAATCGGATTTGCACCCTGGGCACGGGTATTGCACCGGGCCCCGCACCGTCCTGCCGTAGGCATTTCTCTCTTTCTTCGAATGGAGTCGATCATGGTTTTTTCAATGCAGCGCGTCCAACCGATGCGCCGCGCGTTCAGCGTGGGTCTCTTGGCTGCGGCCATGGGCATGGCCGGCCTGGCGCAGGCCCAGAGCGGCACGCCGGTGCGCCTGCTGGTGGGCTTTCCCGCCGGCGCGGGCACCGACGCCATTGCACGCACCCTGGGCGAAAAGCTCAAGGACGTGCTGGGCGTGCCCGTGGTGGTCGAGAACCGCGCGGGCGCGGGCGGCCAGATTGCGGCGCAGGCGCTGAAGGCCGCGCCGGCCGACGGCCACACGCTGTTCCTGTCGCATGACCACTCCATCTCCATCCTGCCGCAGGTGGTGAAGAACCCGGGCTTCAACCCCGCCACCGACTTCGTGCCCGTGGCCGGCTTTGCCACCTTCGCCAACGTGCTGGCGGTGTCGGGCGGCACGCCGGCCAAGAGCATCGACGAGTACGTGAAATGGATCCGCACGCAAAAGGGCGGCAAGGAAACCATCGGCGTGCCGGCACCGGCGTCGATCCCCGAGTTCCTGGTGAAGATGATCTCGGACAAGTACAAGATCGACGTGCAGCCCGCGCCCTACCGCGGCAGCGCGCCCATGACGGCCGACATGCTGGGCAACCAGATCACCGCAGGCATCGCCTCGGTGCCCGACTTCATCGAGAACCACCGCGCGGGCAAGGTGCGCATCGTGGCCTCCATCGGCGCCAAGCGCCAGGCGCTGCTGCCGAACGTGCCGACCTTCACCGAGCTGGGCTTTGCGAACCTCGAAGACCTGCCCTACTACGGCATCTTCGCGCCGGTCGGCACGCCGCAGGCCGTCATCGACAAGTACGGCGATGCGCTGCAGAAGGTGCTGGCCATGCCCGACGTGAAGCAGAAGCTCACCACCATGGGCCTGACGGTCGGCTACGAGCCCCAGGGCCAGTTCGCGGGCCGCGTGCGCAGCTACACGCAGACCTGGGAAAAGATCATCCAGGCGAGCGGCTTCAAGCCCTGAGCTGCGCGGCCTGAGACGGCCGTCACATGAGTGATCTTCGGCCCGGTGGGGCCCCTCTACGATGGGACCTCACCTTCCAACAACAAAGCCGGAGACACATCCCTCATGCGATTCACGACCCTCGCCGCCTCGCTGGCGGCCGCGCTGCTGCTCGGCGCCTGCGGCAGCACCGCGCCGATCTCCCCCGCCGAAGTCGGCGAATTGCGTCCCGGCTCGGGCTACCTGAAGGGCTACCTGCCCGCTGCCGAGCTGCCCGACAGCCTCGCCCTGCTGCCGGCGCCCCCGGCCGAGGGCTCGGCCGCGCTGGCGGCCGATGGCGCCACCTTCCGCGCGCTCACGGCCCTGCAGGGCACGCCGCGCGGCGCGCTCGCAGTGCAGGACGCCAACCTCAAGTTTCCGAAGGCCGCCGAGGTGTTCTCGTGCGCGCTGGGCATGCCCATCTCCGAGCAAGCCACGCCGAACCTGAACATGCTGCTGCGCCGCACGCTCGCCGATGCCGGCTCGGCCACCTACAAGGCCAAGAACACCTACAACCGCACGCGCCCCTTCGTGGCGTTCAAGACCGGCAGTTGCACGCCTGCCGAAGAGGCCTCGCTGGCCAAGGACGGCTCGTACCCTTCGGGCCATTCGGCCGTCGGCTGGGCCTGGGCGCTGGTGCTGACGGAACTCGCACCCGAACGCGCCGATGCGCTGCTGCAGCGCGGCCGCGCCTTCTCGCAGAGCCGCGCGATCTGCGGCGTGCACTGGCAAAGCGACATCGAGAACGGCCGGCTGGTCGGCGCGGCGACCGTGGCGAAGCTGCACACGAACCCGGTGTTCCAGGCGCAGATGACGAGCGCCCGATCGGAGATTGCGAAGGCACGCGCGGCGGGTGCCGTGCCCACTCAGGATTGCGGCGCGGAAGCCAAGGCGCTGGCGACCTCGGCGCTGATCGCACCGTAAGTCTCGACCGCGCCGCTCAGGTGGCGCTGTTCGAGGCCGCGATGCCCCAGCGCGCCAGCGCCTCGTCGTCGGTGACGCGGGCATCGACCCAGCGCGCGCCCTCGGGCGTCTGCTCCTTCTTCCAGAACGGGGCCTGGGTCTTCAGGTAGTCCATCAGGAACTCGCAGGCCTGGAAGCTCTGGCCGCGGTGGGCGGACACCACCGCCACCATCATGATCTGGTCCAGCGGCTGCAGCAGCCCCACGCGGTGGATCACGCGCGCGCCGAGGATGTCGAAGCGCTTGTGGGCCGCGTCGATCATGGCCTCGATGGCCTTCTCGGTCATGCCGGGGTAGTGCTCCAGCTCCATCGAGGCGATGGTGCTGCCGTCATTGCGGTCTCTGACCGTGCCGATGAAGCTGCAGACAGCGCCGACGCGCGCGTCGGCCGCGCGCAGGGCGGCGATCTCGGCACCGGCGTCGAAGTCGGCCGTCTGGATGGAAACGCGAGGGAGCGAGGACATGCCCAAATTGTGGCACTGCCGCCCTACACTGCGCCGATGCCGGCCCCCACGTCGCTGCCCCTGACACCCGACGATGTCGAGATGCTGCGGCGCGTCGACCTTGCCGCGCGCACCCCGACCGCCGGCCTGGCGGTGCTGGCCGTGCTGCTGGCGGGCTGCGCCCTCGTCTTCGTGGTGATCGGGCGGCTGCCCGGCGCCCCGGTGGGCCTGGCCCTGGCGATGAACGCGGCGGCACTGGTCACCTTGCTGCTGGGCGTGTGGCTGTTCACCCATCGGACGCGGATCGACCGGCGCCGGGCCCAGGCCACCCGCGAGGCCCTGGCGAAGAACAGCAAGTTCACCGTGGCCGGTACCGTGGACCACGTGGCCGCCCTGCCCGGCGGCGCGCTGCGCTACACGGTCGACGGCCAGTTCCACGTCGACGTCGTGCCGGTGCTGGGCCTGGACGCGCCTCGCAGCCACGCCACGGGCCGACCGCTGACGGCGGTGCGGCACCTGGCGCAGGCGCCCGTCGAGATCGAGTGCGTGGCGCGCGACAACACCGTGCATCTGCTGCTGCGCACGCGTTATCCGATGGCGCGCCAGGCCACGCGCACCGAGCGGCCGGCCACCTCGCGCGACCGTCGGCGCGCCGGGCGCTCGGACCGCCGCTTCATGGGCGTCGTGCTGGCGGGCGGCGCGGTCCTGGCGATCGGGACGGCGTGGGCCGACGGTTTTCGCCCGGGCTTCGGCCTGTTCATGGCGGGGTACGCGGCCGCCATCTGTGCGCTGGTGTTCGCGATCGGCGTGCTGCCGCCGCTGCTGCGCGCACGCCGGTTCACGCACCTGCACACGGTGAGCGGGCCGGTCACCGAAATCCTCACGGCCCAGGTGCCGCAGGGCAAGCACACGGCCGAGGTGCGCTGGTTCCGGGTCGACGGCCAGCTGTTCGGCGCACTCGACCTCAAGACCGACGCGCAGCTGGGCAATCAGGTCACCGTCGAGTTCCTGGGCAATGCCCGCGCCGCCGATGGCGGCCGTGTCGTGAGCCTGCAACGCAGCGCCACCGCACCGCCGGCCTAGGCGCGACAATGCAGCCCATGCCTTCGCGCCGCACGCCCACCCGCCTCTCGCCTTCGTTCGAAGGTCAGGCACGTGCGCGCCAGGGCAACAAAGCCAAAAAACCAAAGCTCGTCTGACCGGAGCCGAGGTTCCGTCGTCGGATGAGCGACGGAACCTGCCAAGGCTTTGGCCCCTCTTGGGTTGCGCGCGCATCGGACGGTGGTTCTTTCCATCGGTCGATTCCTGAAAGGAAGCCTGCGTGCCACATCAACAACCAACCGCCGACACCACCACCGATTTCTCGGGCCTGTGGGTCGCCCTCGTCACCCCGTTCCGCGATGGCGCCGTCGACCACACCGCCCTGGCGGCGCTCGTGCGCCGGCTCGCCGACGACGGCGTGACCGGCTTCGTGCCCTGCGGCTCCACCGGCGAGGCCGCCGCGCTCGACGAGGCCGAGCAGCTGGCCGTGCTCGACACCGTGCTGACCGCCGCGGGTGGCCTGCCGGTCGTGATGGGCGTATCGGGCTACCACCTGGGCAAGGCCACGGCCTGGGCCCGCAAGCTCTCGGAACGCCCGCTGGCGGGCCTGCTGGTGGCCGCGCCGCACTACATCCGCCCGTCGCAGGCCGGCGTGCTCGAGTGGTTCCACGCCATCGCCGATGCCAGCACGGTGCCCGTGCTGGTCTACGACATTCCCTACCGCACGGGCGTGACCATCGCGCGCGAGACGATGCTGGCGCTGGCCGAGCACCCGCGCATCCGCGGCATCAAGGACTGCGGCGGCGACATGGCCAAGACGCGCGCGGTGATCGCCGACGGCCGGCTGCAGGTGCTCACGGGTGAAGACCACCAGATCTTCGCCACCATGGCCGAAGGCGGCGTGGGCGCCATCGCGGCCAGCGGCCATGTGCAGACGAAGCGCCTCGTGCGGCTGGTGCGCCTGCTCGCCGAGAACCGGCTGGCCGAGGCGCGCGCCGAATGGCAGCCGCTGCTGCCGCTGCTGGAGATGCTGTTTGCCGAACCGAACCCGGGCCCGCTGAAGGCCTTGCTGGCGCATGCGGGCGAACTGCGTGACGAACTGCGCTCGCCGATGACGCGCGCGTCGGACGGCCTGCGCGAGCGCCTCGTGGCGCTGGACGCGCGGCTCAGCCGCCCGTGACGGGCGGGAAGAACGCGACTTCGCAGTCGTCGTTCAGCGCGGCGGCTTCGTCGCTCATGGCCTGGTCGAGCGCCATGCGCACGGCCTTGCCGCGCGCGAGCGCGCTGGCGTAGGCGCCGCCGCGGGCGATGAGCTCGTCGCGCAGGGCGGCCAGCGTGCCGGCGGCCGTGTCGACGGTTTCACCGCTGCTGGACAGCGACTCGCGCACGGAGGCGAAATAACGGATGCGGACCTTCATGGGGTGGTTCAGCCGAGCAGCGATGCGAGGGGAATGAAGTTCACGGTGTCGCCGGCCTGGATGGTCCGGCCCGCCGGGTTGTCGACCAGGCCATCGCCCCAGACCATCGAGGTGAGCACGCCCGAACTCTGGTTGGCGAACAGGTCGAGCCCGCCCGCTGCGTTGCGCCGCACGCGCAGGAACTCGCGGCGCTTGTCGGCGCGCGGCCAGTCGAAATCGGCGCGCAGCGGCACGGCCGCCGGCGCCACGCGCGGGGCGCCCTGCAGCGCGAGCAGGAAGGGCCGCACCAGCATCAGGAAGGTCAGGAAGCTCGACACCGGGTTGCCGGGCAGCCCCGTGACATGGCAGGCGCCCTGCCCGTTCCTGCGCGCGATCGAGCCGTAGGCAAAGGGCTTGCCGGGCTTCATCGACAGCGACCACAGCTGCAGCTCGCCCAGCGATTGCAGCGCGGCGCGGATGTGGTCTTCTTCGCCGACCGAGACGCCGCCGGTGGTGATGATCAGGTCGTTCGCCTCGGCCGCCTCGCGCAGCGCGGCGATGGTGGCTTCGCGGTTGTCGGGCACGATGCCCAGGTCGTTCACCTCGCAGCCCAGGCGGTGCAGCAGCGCGCGCATGAAGAAGCGGTTCGAGTTGTAGATCGCGCCGGGCTTCATCGCGTCGGGCGCGACCTCGCCGGGCATCACCAGCTCGTCGCCGGTGGAGAGCATGGCCACGCGCGGCTTGCGCGCGACCTGCAGGCGGTCGAAGCCGACGCTGGCGGCCAGGCCGAGCGCGGCGGGCGTGAGGCGTTCACCACGCTGGAGCACCACGTCGCCCGAGGCCACGTCCTCGCCTGCGCGGCGCACCCACTGGCCGGCCACGGGCGCGATGGCGATGCGCACCGACCCCAGGCCGCCCTCTTGCGGCGTGGCGGCCGTGTCTTCCTGCATGACGACCGCGTCGGCGCCTTCGGGAATCTGCGCCCCCGTGAAGATGCGCGCCGCCGTGCCGGCCGCGATCGGCGTGCCGACGGTACCGGCGGGAATGCGCTGCGTCACGGCCAGCTCGGTGCCGGGCGTGGCGCAATCCGCCGCGCGCACGGCGTAGCCGTCCATCGCGCTGTTGTCGCGCGGCGGCACGGTGAGGCCCGAGACGAGGTCCTGCGCCAGCACGCGTCCGTCGGCGTCGAAGGTGCCGACGCTTTCGGCCGGCAGCAGCGGCCGGGCCTTGGCGAGCAGCACCGCGATCGCCTCATCGAGCGGCATCAACGGTGGGCGCGAGGACGAGGCGGCGAAGGGAACGGGAGAGGAATCAGCCATGGTGTCCGGGGTTGTAGTCGAAGCGCTCGCCGCTGTCGATCAACCACGTGGCAATGGCCTCGGCGTCGTTGAGGTCGAGCACCGGGCGCGCGGTGGCCTCGGGCAGGCCGGCCGGCACATCGGTGGCGATGGCGGTGACAAAGGGGTCGTCGATGTACAGCGCGGGGCGCGGCGCCTCGCCGTCGCCGCTCGGTCGCCAGACCTCGATCTTGAGCACGTCGCTGTGCCGGAAGCCCTCGACCAGTGCCCAATCGACCGCCGGATGCAACTCGGCGAGCAGCTGGTGCACCGTGAGCTCGACCGGCACCTCGAATTCGCGCATCAGCGCCAGCCGCTGGTCGGACGCGACGACCACCTCGAAGGCCCCGGCCTGCCGGTGGCGCCAAGTGTCCTTGCCGACGTGGTCGATGTCGAAGCGATGGTGCGCATGCTTGACCACCGACACGCGCAGCCCGCGCTGCTTGAGCACGGGGATCAGGCGCTCCACCAGCGTGGTCTTGCCAGCGCCGGAATACCCGGCGAAGCCGACGACCTTCATGCCGCGGGCGCCCCGGTCAGTCGCAGTGCTGGGCGATGTAGGCCTTGACGGCCTCGGCATCGGCCGGCAGCTGGACCACGCGCTTGGGCAAGGCTTCGATGCCTTCGAACTTCTTCGGGCGCGCGGGCTCCTCGCCCAGCGCCTCGACCACCGTGGCCGCGAACTTGATCGGCAGCGCGGTCTCGAGCACCACCATCGGCACGCCGGGCGTGAGCTGCTCGCGCGCGGCCTTGAGGCCGTCGGCGGTGTGCGGGTCGATCAGCGTGGCGAAGCGCTTCTCGGTGTCGCGGATCATCGCGAGCCGGTCGGCGTGCGTGCTGCGGCCGCTGCGAAAGCCGAAGCGCTCGGCAGCCTGCTTGAACGCCGGATCGGCGCTCAGGTCGAAGCTCCCCGTCAGGCCCAGGTCGTCCACGAACAGCTGGCGCAGACGGGCGGGATCGCGGCCGACCAGGTCGAACACGAAGCGCTCGAAGTTGCTGGCCTTGCTGATGTCCATCGACGGGCTGGAGGTTTCGTGCGTGTCGACCGCCGCGCGCACGCGGTACACGCCGGTGCGGAAGAACTCGTCGAGCACGTCGTTCTCGTTGGTGGCGACCACCAGCGTCTGGATCGGCAGGCCCATCATGCGCGCCACATGGCCCGCGCAGACATTGCCGAAGTTGCCCGAGGGCACGGTGAAGCTCACGGGCTTGTCGTTGCTCGCCGTGGCCTGGAAGTAGCCTGCGAAGTAATAGACGACCTGCGCCAGCAGGCGCGCCCAGTTGATCGAGTTGACCGTGCCGATGCGGTACTTGCGCTTGAAGGCCAGGTCGTTCGACACCGCCTTGACGATGTCCTGGCAGTCGTCGAACACGCCGGTGATGGCGATGTTGTGGATATTGGCGTCCTGCAGGCTGAACATCTGCGCCTGCTGGAACGGGCTCATGCGCCCGTCTGGCGAGGTCATGAAGACGCGCACGCCCTTCTTGCCGCGCATGGCGTACTCGGCCGCGCTGCCGGTGTCGCCGCTGGTGGCGCCCAGGATGTTGAGCTCGGCGCCGCGGCGGGCCAGTTCGTACTCGAACAGGTTGCCCAACAGCTGCATCGCCATGTCCTTGAAGGCCAGCGTGGGACCGTTGGACAGGGCTTCGAGGTACACGCCGTCTTCGAGCTCGCGCAGCGGCACGATCTCGTCGGTGCCGAACACCTCGGCCGTGTAGGTCTTCGCGCAGATCGCCTTCAGGTCGGCCGCGGGAATGTCATCGATGTACAGCGAGAGGATTTCGAAGGCCAGCTCGGCGTAGGGCAGCGTGCGCCATTTTGCGAGCGTGGCGGTGTCGACCTGCGGGTACGTCTCGGGCAGGTACAGGCCGCCATCGGGCGCGAGGCCTTCGAGGAGGATTTCGCAGAAGCGCTTGCGGTCGGCATGGCCGCGGATGCTCAGGTAGTTCACTTCAACTCTTCCTTGCGGATGCGCACGATGGGCTCGAGCACGGTCGGCAGCGCCTGCAGCTCGGCCATGACGTCGTTGACGGTGCCTTCGCGCGCGTCGTGCGTGAGGATGATGAGGTCGGTCTGCGTCGAGCCTTCGCCGCCCACTTCGTCGGCTTCGCGCTGCAGCACGGCGTCGATGCTGATGCCGGCGGTGGCCAGCAGGCCCGTCACCTTGGCGAGCACGCCGGCCTGGTCGGCCACGCGCAGGCGCAGGTAGTAGCTGGTGACGACCTCGGCCATCGGCAGCACCTTCAGGTCGCTCATGGCGTCGGGATGGAACGCCAGGTGCGGCACGCGGTGTGCGGCGTCGGCGGTGTGCAGGCGGGTGATGTCGACGAGGTCGGCGATCACGGCGCTGGCGGTCGGCTCGCTGCCGGCGCCCTTGCCGTAGTACAGCGTGGTGCCCACGGCGTCGCCGTGCACGACCACGGCGTTCATGGCGCCCTCGACGTTCGCCAGCAGGCGCTTGGACGGCACGAGCGACGGGTGCACGCGCAGCTCGATGCCCTGGGCGGTGCGCTTGGTCACGCCCAGCAGCTTGATGCGGTAGCCGAGCTGCTCGGCGTACTTGATGTCCTGCGCGGCGAGCTTGGTGATGCCTTCGACGTGGGCCTTGTCGAACTGCACGGGAATGCCGAAGGCGATGGCGCTCATCAGCGTGACCTTGTGCGCGGCGTCGACGCCTTCGATGTCGAAGGTGGGGTCGGCTTCGGCGTAGCCCAGGCGCTGGGCTTCCTTCAGCACGGTGGCGAAGTCCAGGCCCTTGTCGCGCATCTCGGACAGAATGAAGTTGGTCGTGCCGTTGATGATGCCGGCCAGCCACTGGATGCTGTTGGCCGTGAGGCCTTCGCGCAGCGCCTTGATGATCGGAATGCCGCCAGCCACCGCGGCCTCGAAGGCCACCATCACGCCCTTGGCATGCGCGGCCGCGAAGATCTCGGTGCCGTGCACGGCGAGCAGCGCCTTGTTGGCCGTGACCACGTGCTTGCCGGCCGCGATGGCTTCGAGCACCAGTTGCTTGGCGATGCCGTAGCCGCCGATGAGTTCGATGACGATGTCGATGTCGGGGTTGGCGATGACTTCGCGCGCATCGGCGACCACCTTCACGCCTTCGCCGGCCACTTCGCGGGCGCGGGCGGTGTCGAGGTCGGCCACCATGGTGATCTCGATGCCGCGGCCGGCGCGGCGCTTGATTTCTTCCTGGTTGCGCTGGAGCACCTTGAAGGTGCCGCTGCCGACCGTGCCTGCGCCGAGCAGGCCTACTTGGATGGATTTCATGGGAGGGGTCGCGTTCATGGTTTGGATGGGGTGAGGGACGGTGCTGCGGCGTCCACGAGGCGGCTGACGTAGCGCGGCAGGCTCCAGGCGCCGCCCGCGAAGCCGCGGCACATGCCGTCGCCGTTCGCACCGGTGCGCACGAAGGTCGTGCCGTTGAAGTGCCAGGTTTCGCTCGACCAGCAATCGCCGATGCCGCGGCCCTTCATGGAAGAGGTGACGCTGGCGTCCTTGTCGTCGAACTCGCCGCTCGCCTCGAGCGACACGGGCGCATAGGGCGGCTTGTCGTTGGCGGTCCAGAGCAGCGTGGTGTAGTTGTACGCGCCCACGCCGCAGCCCAGCGCCAGGAGCACCTTGCGGTCGCTCAGGCGGTGAACCTCCACCGACTTGGCGTTGACCTGGTCCTGGTTGTTGCACCGCTCGCGCGCGTCTTTCAGGTCGAGCGACGAAAAGATGCGCGCGGCCAGCGCGTCGTCGCCTGGCCGCGCCTTCGGCGGCTTGACCACATGGACGACGGGCATGGGCACCGGTGGCAGTACGGAAGACTCGGGCTTGGCGCCCTTGCGCACCAGCGCACCCGGGGTGCCGATGCGGCCCTGCGTTTCGTCCATTTTCAGCAGCACGGCGTTGAGGCCGGCGAGCGACAGCGTCCACTTCTTGCCGCCGTTGGCCGCGACGGTGGCGTCATCGTTCTTGAGCAGCTCGGGCAGCACAGCGCGGATCTGGCCCTGGTCGAAGCTGGCGGTTCCCGCGTCGAGACCGGACAGCGCGGCCTTGCCGACCTTGAAGCGCAGCGGCCCCTTGGCACTGCCGTCATCGCCGATCTGCAGTTGAATATCGAGGGCCGTGTTCGGCCCGGCCACGCGGGTGATCAGCATCGACACCTGCTGGTGCTCCCCGCTGTCCGCCTGGTAGCCGGCGGCGCGGCAGGTCAGCGTGTTGTCGCAGACCAGTTCCCAGTCGTTGTGCGAGAACGAAACGGGCTCATTCTTCCCGGCCGCGCCGACAGACAGTGCGCCCAGCAACAGCGCGACAGCGACGCAGGCGGATTTCATGGTCCCGTCTTGCGACGCAACCGGTACTGCTCCAGGAACTTGGCGATGCGGTTGATGGCCTCGCGCAAGTCGTCTTCATGGGGCAGGAACACGATGCGGAAGTGGTCCGGCGTGGCCCAGTTGAAGCCGGTGCCCTGCACCAGCATCACGCGGGTTTCCTTCAGCAGCTCGAGGAAGAACTGGCGGTCGTCCGCGATCGGATAGACCTCGGGATCGAGCTTGGGAAACATGTAGAGCGCGGCGCTGGGCTTGACGCAGCTCACGCCCGGGATGGCGGTGATCAGCTCGTAGGCCAAGTCGCGCTGGCGGCGCAGGCGCCCACCCTCGCACACGAGGTCGTTGATGCTCTGGTAGCCGCCGAGCGCCGTCTGGATGGCCCATTGGCCCGGCACGTTGGCGCACAGGCGCATGTTCGAGAGCATGTTCAGGCCCTCGATGTAGTCGCGTGCGCTGCGCTTGTCGCCCGACACCACGAGCCAGCCGGCGCGGTAGCCGCACGAGCGGTAGCTCTTGGACAGCGAATTGAAGGTCAGCGTGAGCACGTCGGTCGACAGGCTGGCGATGGCCGTGTGCTTGACGCCGTCGTACAGCACCTTGTCGTAGACCTCGTCGGCGAAGATCACGAGGCCGTGCTCGCGGGCGATCTCGACGAGGCTCTTGAGCAGCTCGTCGGAATACAGCGCACCGGTCGGGTTGTTCGGGTTGATGACCACGATGCCCTTGGTGCGCGGCGTGATCTTGGCGCGGATGTCGGCCAGGTTCGGCATCCAGCCGTTGTCCTCGTCGCACAGGTAGTGCACCGGCGTGCCGCCCGACAGGCTCGTGGAAGCGGTCCACAGCGGGTAGTCGGGGGCCGGCAGCAGCAGCTCGTCGCCGTCGTTGAGCAGCGCGTTGGTGGACATGGCGATCAGCTCGCTGGCGCCGTTGCCCAGGTAGATGTCGTCGAGCGTGACGCCCGCGATGCCCTGCTTCTGGGTCTCGTGCATCACGGCCTTGCGCGCCGCGAAAACGCCCTTGCTGTCCGAGTAACCCGCCGAGGTCGGCAGGTTGCGGATCATGTCCTGCTGGATCTCCTCGGGCGCATCGAAGCCGAACACGGCCAGGTTGCCGATGTTGAGCTTGATGATCTTCTGGCCTTCTTCCTCCATCTGCTTGGCCGCGTCCATGATGGGACCGCGGATGTCATAGAGGACGTTGGCCAGCTTGGCCGATTTCTTGAGCTGCTTCAAAGGGGCCCTCCCGGGCGGGTTTACTCGAAGGTCAAAGGCCCCTGCGGGCCTCGTGTCACTAGGGAAAACCTATAATTTGACCACAGTTCCCAGTGCCCCGATGAAGCTCCAGCCCGACAAATCCGACGTCCAGACCCTCACCGCACACGGCCCCGGCTGGGTCGCGATCAACAACGAAAAGGTGGAGGGCAGCGTGGTCGTGGGTTCGCGTGGCGAACGCTTTGCCTGGGATTGCACGCGTTTCGACCAGCTGGGCCCCGAACAATTCGCGCAATTGGCGTCGTTGGGCGCCGAATTGGTCATTTTCGGCAGCGGCAACCGCATCCGATTTCCCCAGCCGGCCTGGCTGCAGCCCCTGATGGCGCAACGCACCGGCGTGGAGACCATGGACACCCCGGCGGCCTGCCGCACCTACAACATCCTGGCCGGCGAAGGCCGGCACGTCATCGCCGCCCTGCTCGTCGAGAGCCCGGCGGGTGGCTGAGAGAGGGGTTTTCGAGGTAAAATACCGGGTTGCGAACCGGCCAGCTACCCCAAGTTAGCAACGACCAATCCTCCGTTCATCGAGCAAGCCCGAAAAAGGCTGAGAGGGCTCGGAGAACGGAATCTAACGGAGAAAACAAGTTTCATGGCGATCGTTGTCAACAAACCCATTCCTGAATTCGACGCCAACGCCACGGGCGGCATCAAGGTTTCGAACACCTCGCACCTCGGCCACGTCATGGTCATGTATTTTTACCCGAAAGATAACACTCCGGGTTGCACGACCGAAGCGATGCAGTTCCGCGACCACTACAAAGACTTCGAAAAAGCCGGTGCCACGGTCTTCGGCGTGTCGCGCGACAACATGAAGTCGCACGACGAATTCAAGGCCAAGCTCGAACTCCCCTTCGAACTGATTGCCGACACCGAAGAAAAAATGTGCCACATGTTCGGCGTGGTCAAGAACAAGATCATGTACGGCAAGAAGGTCAAGGGCATCGAGCGCAGCACCTTCCTGATCGGCGCCGACGGCATCCTGAAGGCCGAATGGCGCGGGCTCAAGGTTCCAGGCCATGTCGAAGACGTCCTCAAGGCCGTCAAGGCACTCAAGAAGGCCGCCTGATCGCGCCGCAAGGCACCGGACGTGCGCTTTTGCATCAAGTCGTGGGAATTGCCCCACGCGGCGTGCAAAGAGCCTCTGGTGCGTCTTTTGCGGTGTGCATAATGGCCTCATGCCGTTGAGCTCCACGACCGCATCCTCCGAACGAAGCCGCCTGGGTCTACAGGCGGCTTTTTCGTTTTCCGGCCCTCCTCTTTCTTCCTTGCGAGCGACCTGACCCATGCCATTGCCTCCCGCCCCCACGAAACGCGCCGCATTGCTCTCGCCGGACGCGATCGACGCACCCGCCCGTCCCTCGCACAGAAACTCGCGCCGTTCCGGCGATTCGCGCGACGACGCCCCCGCCAAGAGCGGACCGCAGCCGCTGGAGCTGTTCGACAACCTCGGCACGGAAGGCGGCGGCGATGCGCCCACTGCACGCCCAGCGCGTCCGGCACGCCGCTCGAAAACCAAGGCTGCACCCGCCCCGGCGCCCACGTCGGCACCGGTGAGCGCACCGCAGCAGCAACAACCCGCGATGGTGCAGGTCGAGACGCGCGTGCCCACGCCCGCCCCGGCAGCCGCCACGCCCGTCGCGGCGCCCCAGCAGGCGCCGGCACGCCCCAAGCGCAAGTCCACCGGCCCCGCCAAGCTGTTCGTGCTCGACACGAACGTGCTGCTGCACGACCCGATGTGCCTGTTCCGCTTCGAGGAACACGACATCTTCCTGCCGATGATCGTGCTGGAAGAGCTCGACGGCCACAAGAAGGGCACGACCGAAGTCGCGCGCAACGGCCGCCAGACCAGCCGCACGCTCGACGCGCTGGCCGCCGCGCAGGACGCCGACATCGACAAGGGCCTGAAACTCGACACCACCGGCCACCGTGAAGCCGGCGGGCGCCTCTTCTTCCAGACCGCCCCGCTCGATTACTCGCTGCCGATCAGCCTGCCCCAGGGCAAGGCCGACAACCAGATCCTCGGCGTCGTGCACGCGCTGCGCGACGAGTACGCCAAGGACCGCCCGGGCAAGCCGAAGCAGGAGGTGGTGCTGGTGTCCAAGGACATCAACATGCGCGTCAAGGCGCGCGCGCTGGGCCTGGCTGCCGACGACTACCAGAACGACAAGACGCTGGAAGACGGCGACCTGCTCTACGCCGGCTCGCTCGCGCTCCCGCCCGATTTCTGGACCCGCCAGAGCAAGACGGTCGAAAGCTGGCAAAGCGGCAGCAACACCTTCTACCGGATCAGCGGTCCGCTGGTGCCCAACCTCTACATCAACCAGTTCGTCTTCTTCGAGGCGCCCGGCGAGCCGAGCATGTACGCGCGCGTCACCGAGATCCGCGACAAGACCGCGGTGCTCAAGACGCTCAAGGACTACAGCTCGGGCAAGAACGCGGTCTGGGGCGTGAACACGCGCAACCGCGAGCAGAACTTCGCGATGAACCTGCTGATGGACCCCGAGATCGACTTCGTCACGCTGACCGGCACGGCCGGCACCGGCAAGACGCTGATGGCGCTGGCCTCCGGCCTCACGCAGGTGCTCGACGACCGCCGCTACACCGAGATCATCATGACCCGCGCCACCGTGAGCGTGGGTGAAGACATCGGCTTCCTGCCCGGCACCGAGGAAGAAAAGATGGGCCCCTGGATGGGCGCACTCGACGACAACCTCGAGTTCCTGGCCAAGGGCGACGGCGGCGGTGCCGGCGAGTGGGGCCGCGCGGCCACCAACGAGCTGATCCGCAGCCGCATCAAGGTCAAGAGCATGAACTTCATGCGCGGCCGGACCTTCCTGAACAAGTACGTGATCATCGACGAGGCGCAGAACCTCACGCCCAAGCAGATGAAGACGCTGATCACCCGCGCCGGCCCCGGTACGAAGATCATCTGCATGGGCAACCTCGCGCAGATCGACACGCCCTACCTCACCGAAGGCTCGTCGGGCCTGACCTTCGCGGTCGACAAGTTCAAGGGCTGGCCGCATGGCGGGCACATCACGCTGGCGCGTGGCGAACGCTCGCGACTGGCCGACTTCGCAAGCGACGTGCTCTAAATTCGTCGGCTCTGACCGACACCGGCCCGCGCATGCTCCCGGAGCATCGCGGGCTTTTTTTCGCCCGCCATGACAGGCTACTGACAAGACGTTGTCAGGAGGCGGCTCGCACCATCCAGGCTCCTTCCAACGCAACGAACGAAAGAGAGCACTTCATGACCACCCATGCCATCACCTGGTTCGAGATTCCGGTCGCCAACCTGGACCGCGCCCAGGCCTTCTACGAAACCGTGCTCGCGCGCAAGCTGCGCCGCGAAGACTTCGGCGGCAACCCCCTGGCCGTGTTTCCCTACGACGACCCCGCCACCGGCGGCGCGCTGAAGCCCGGCGCCAACACCAGTGCGCAGGCCGGCAGCGGCATCCGCGTCTACCTCGACTGCATGCCCAGCATCGATGCTGTGCTCTCGCGCGTCGAAGCGGCCGGCGGGCAGATCGTGGCGCCCAAGTCCGCGCTGCCGCCGGGCATGGGCTTCATCGCCCACCTGCGCGACACCGAAGGCAACGAAGTCGGCCTGCACGCCCCGGCCTGAGACACCATGGCACAACGCAACTGGATTGCGGTCGCCAGCGCCGAGCACGCCCGGCGCGGCCGGGACCACCGGCCGCTCGGGTTCATGCAGGTGGGCCACGGCAAGCTCGCGCCACTCAAGCGCGTGGCGGCGGGCGACCGCGTGGCTTACTACGCACCGGCCACGGTGTTCGGCGGCACGGACAAGCTGCAAAGCTTCGTGGCGCTGGGCATCGTCCAGCCTGGCGACCCCTACGAGTTCGACATGGGCAACGGCTTCGTCCCGTGGCGCCGCGACGTGGCCTATGTCGCCGCGCACGAGGCGCCCATCGCCCCGCTGATCGAACGCCTTGCCTTCATCGAAACCCCGAAGCAATGGGGCTACAAGTTCCGCTTCGGCCTGTTCGACATCACCGACATCGACATGAAACTGATCGCGCAGACGATGAAGGCCGAACCGAAGGCGCTCCTGTTTTGAGCGCTTTCGCCCTCCTCATCCGCCACTTCCGGAGAAACAACGCATGGACCCCATCCGCCAACCCCACGACGCCTTCCGCGTCGCCGGCCTCACGGTACGCACCACCAACCGCGAAGAGATCGACCCCGCCACCGCACGCATCGGCGCGCTGTGGAACCGCTTCTTCGGCGAACAGACCTACGAGTCGACGCCGCACCGCACCAGCGACACGCGCATCTTCAGCGTCTACTCCGCCTACGAATCGGACGCGCACGGCGCCTTCGACATGACGGCCGGCGTGGCCGTCTCGGATGGCGCCAACAGCGTCGCCATCGAAGCCGGCGACTACCTCGTGTTCACCGGCCGCGGCGAGATGCCGCAGATGGTGATCGCCACCTGGCAGCGCATCTGGCAGTATTTCGAGGCGCACCCGGAAATCGTTCGCCGCTACCGCAGCGATTTCGAAGCCTACGAGGGGCCGGACGCAGTGGCGATCCACATCGGAGTCTCATGAGCACACGCAAGGGCTGGCGCGACAGGCTGGCCGGCTACCCGAACCTGCCGAACGTGAAGGCCATTCCCCCGGCCATGCGCGCGCGGCATGGCGAGGGCACCATCGCCACGCCCTCGCCCGCTGAAGTCGAGGAGGCCATGCGCGGCGTGCCCGAAGGCCGGCTCGCGACCGTGCTCGGTATCGGCGAAGACATCGCGGCGCGCCACCAGGCCACCATCGGCTGCACCGTGACCACGGCCATCTTCGCCCACATGGTGGCCCACGCCACCGAGGAAGCCATGACGACCGGCGCCGGCCGCGCGCCAGGCACGCCGTACTGGCGCACGCTCAAGATCGGCGGCGAGCTCAACCCGAAGTACCCGGGTGGCATCGAGGCCCAGATGTCGCGCCTCGAGGCCGAAGGCCACACGGTGGTCCAGCGCGGCAAGCGCTACTTTGTCGAGGACTTCGCCAGGAAGCTCGTCGGAACGCGTTGATGCGCCGCGCCGACCGCCTCTTCCAACTCGTGCAGCTCATCCGCGGCCGCCGGCTCACCACGGCCGCCTTCCTGGCGCAGCGCCTGGAGGTGTCCGAGCGCACGGTGTACCGCGACGTGGCCGACCTGCAGCACCAGGGCGTGCCGATCGAGGGCGAGGCCGGCGTCGGCTATCGGCTCGGCGCGGGCTTCGAGCTGCCGCCGCTGATGTTCACGCAGGACGAGGCATCGGCACTCGTGGCCGCCGCACGCATGACCCAGAGCTGGGTCGATCCCGCGATGGCGCGCAACATCGAGACGGGCCTGGGAAAGATCCTGTCGGTGCTGCCACCGGCGGCGCGCGTGTCGGCCGAAGCGCTGGCGCTGTATGCACCCGCGCTCGGCCTCGACGACGCCCTGCGCACCCGGCTGCAGACGCTGCGCGAGGCCGTGCAGGCGCACCAGAAGCTGCGGCTGCACTACCGCGACGTCTCGGGCGACGCCAGCGAGCGCACGGTGCGGCCGCTGGGCTGCTTCTATTGGGGCAAGGTCTGGACGCTCTCGACGTGGTGCGAGTTGCGCAACGATTTCCGCGGCTTCCGGGTCGACCGCATGGAGGCGGTGGAGGTGCTCACCACGCGCTTCCAGGACGAGCCAGGCAAGACGCTGGCCGACCTGCTGCGGCAGGTGAAGGCCGAGGCACAGCGCCACAAGGTGTGGGAGCAGAAGCCGCCGGCCTCGACGTCCGAGCCCGGCGGCGATGCCGGCTGACGAGTTGCCCTGCGGTCAGTACTCGTCGTTGTTGCTGTAGCCGACGAGGTTCTCGAACTTGGTGATCGGCTTCAGGAAGGCCAGCTTCACCGTGCCGGTCGGGCCGTTCCGGTGCTTGCTGATGATCACCTCGGCCACGCCCGGCTCCTTCGACTCCTTGTTGTAGTAGTCGTCGCGGTAGATGAACATGATGATGTCCGCGTCCTGCTCGATGGCGCCGGATTCGCGCAAGTCGCTCATCATGGGGCGCTTGTCGGTACGCGCTTCCACGCCGCGGCTGAGCTGCGACAGCGCGATCACCGGGCACTTCAGTTCCTTGGCCAGCATCTTTAGGCCGCGCGAGATTTCGCCCACGGCCGTGGCGCGGTTCTCGTCGCCCGAGCTGCTGGTGGACATGAGCTGCAGGTAGTCGACCACGATCAGCCCCAGGCGCCCGTACTGGCGCGCCAGCCGGCGCGCATTGGCGCGCAGTTCGCTGGACGAAAGGCCCGGCGTCTCGTCGATGTGCAGCGACACCGTGCGCAGCTTCTCGATGGCCTCGGTCAGGCGCGGCCACTCCTCGTCGCTGAGCTTGCCGGTGCGCAGGTGGCCCTGGTCGATGCGGCCGATGGAGCCCACGATACGCACCGCCAGCTGGGCAGCGCCCATTTCCATCGAGAACACCGCCACCGGCAGCCCCTCTTCGAGCGCCACGTGCTCGGCGATGTTGATCGCCAGCGAGGTCTTGCCCATCGATGGACGCGCGGCCAGCACGATCATGTCGCCCGGCTGCAAGCCCGAGGTCATCTTGTCGAAGTCGTTGAAGCCGGTGCGCACGCCCGTGATGTCGTTCGGGTTCTCGGCCATCTCGGTCACGCGGTCGAGCAGTTCGACCACCAGGGAATCCATGCTCTGGAAGCCCTGCTTCATCCGCGTGCCTTCTTCGCCGATGTTGAAGATCTTCTGTTCGGCTTCGTCCAGGATCTTGTCGACCGGCTTGCCCTGCGGATTGAAGGCGTTGGTCGCGATCTCGTCGGCGGCGGTCACGAGCTTGCGCAGGATGGAGCGCTCGCGCACGATCTCGGCGTAGCGCCGGATGTTGCTCGCGCTCGGCACGTACTGCGCGAGCGAGTTCAGGTAGACCAGCCCGCCGATGTCGTCGGCCTTGCCGAGGTTCTGCAGCTGCTCGAAGACCGTGATCACGTCGGCCGGCTTGCTGGCATTGATCAGCCCGCCGATGGCCGCGTAGATCAGCTTGTGCTCATGGCGGTAGAAGTCGCCGTCGACCAGCAGGTCGCCCATGCGGTCCCAGGCGCCGTTGTCCAGCAGCAAGCCCCCCAGCACGCTGGATTCGGCCTCGATGGAGTGAGGCGGAATGCGCAGTTGCGCGATCTGGCGGTCGGCCGACGAATCATTGTCGGCATAGGAGAAAACGGCGGACATGGACTTCCCTTGCAACCCTGCATGCTAAGCCGCGCAGGGCACGGCGTGTGTGGACAAGGTTGTTAATAAACAGTGAACTTCCGGTGCGGCGAGGTGGACAACTCGCGCGCAGAAAAGAAAAAGCCGCCCGAAGGCGGCTTTCTTGCGTCAGCGCACCGGGCGCTGTGAACGATCAGGCGGTTTCGCCGTAGACCGTGACGGTGATCTCGACGACCACGTCGGTGTGCAGCGAGACGCTCACGGTGTTGTCGCCAACGACCTTGATCGGGCCGTTCGGCAGACGCACTTGCGACTTGGCAACCTTGTAGCCCTGCTTGTTCAGCTCTTCGGCGATGTCGCCGTTGGTGACCGAACCGAACAGACGGCCGTCCACGCCAGCCTTTTGGGTCAGCTTGACGGTCGAGCCAGCGAGCTTCTCGCCCTGGGCTTGCGACTCGGCCAGCTTGGCGGCCGCAGCCTTTTCGAGTTCGACGCGCTTGGCTTCGAATTCGGCCTTGTTGGCAGCGGTGGCGCGACGAGCGCGGCCCGAGGGGATCAGGAAGTTGCGTGCGTAGCCGTCCTTGACCTTGACGATGTCGCCCAGGCCGCCGACGTTCAGAACCTTGTCCAGAAGAATGATTTGCATGGTGTGTGCTCCTTCTTAGACGCGGTGCTGGTCGCTGTACGGCACCATGGCCAGGAAGCGCGCGCGCTTGATGGCGGTGTTCAGCTGACGCTGGTAGATCGCGCGCGTGCCGGTCAGGCGTGCGGGGATGATCTTGCCGTTTTCGCTGATGAAGTCACGCAGCGTGTCGATGTCCTTGTAGTCGATTTCTTCGACGCCAGCGACGGTGAAACGGCAGAAGCGCTTGCGCTTGAACAGCAGCGACTGGGTGTTGCGCTTCGGGCGCTTGTCTTTGTTGAATTTCTTGAACGTGGCCATTGGGGGACCTCTTGTCGAAAATTAATCTTGCTGAAAATCCTGGATGTGCAGGACCGGATGCTTGCCGTTGCCCGGTGTCGCGAGAAACCCCTGGAATCGCCAGAGACTTCCCATCGACTGCGCTGCGAGCCGCTCGGCGATGGCGCCGAACGCAACGGCCTTGAGGGCCGTCTTCACCTGCCGGGGCTTTCCCGCCTCCTGGAGCGTCGACTCATGGTCGAGCTTCAGATCGAGGGCGGGCAGGCCGGCTGGCGTGTATCGCAGGGTTCCGAGTTCGGCGACAGAGGCGGTCAGCAGAAGCTGGTTGACCCCGGTCGCCGCAGCGGCAGCCGTCACGCCATCAGTTGTTGTTGGCGGCGTATTCGGCCTGCTGGGCCTTGCGGGCCTCTTCGCGCTCGACCGTCTTCATCATCGACGAAGGACCGGTGTCGGCCTTCTTCTTCTGAACGGTCAGGTGACGCAGCACGGCATCGTTGAACTTGAACGCGTGTTCCAGTTCGCCCATCACGGCTTGTTCAGCTTCGATGTTGACGCACAGGTAGTGGGCCTTGTTGAGCTTGTTGATCTGGTAAGCCAGCTGACGGCGGCCCCAGTCTTCAACGCGGTGGACCTTGCCGCCGCCGGCCGTGATCAGGCCCTTGTAACGCTCCAGCATGGCCGGAACTTGTTCGCTCTGATCCGGGTGGATGAGCAAGATGATTTCGTAGTGACGCATGGCACTCCTTGTGGATTCTTCCGTGGAAGAGGAAAAGCCACCCGCAGCGTCGGGCGCGGTATGGCAAGGCAAAGCCGGCGATTATAGCCCTGTGTTGCGCAATCCGGCAAGACACCTCAGTCGTTGAGGGCCTTGTCGAGGGCAGCCGCCTTCTCCGCGCCAACGGCGGCGCGGATCTTGGGCGCAAGTGCCAGGAGGTCTTCGTAGCTGGTCGTGCCTTCGACCTGGAGGTTGAGCCGGAAGCCCATCAGGCCCAGGCCGCCGGTCAGCTGGGTGGCAATCGGATACGCGTCCTTGTAGCGCTGCTGCCGGCTGCGGCCGGAAGGTGCAGCAGGCGCCGGGGCCGCCGAAACCGCGGGCGCCACGGCTGGCGGCTGGCCGGCCAGAGGCGCCAGCAGGCCCAGCGCGACCATCTGATCGACCTCCTCGCGCCCGATGCCCAGGCCCGAGGCCAGCACGTCGTCGATTGAGCGCTTGCCGTCGAACTGGATGAAGGCCGAGCGCTGGCGCGGCGTCAACGGCACCGAGCGGTCCTTGAGGACCTGCTGTCCGGCTTCCGTCTTGACAAGAATCATGGGGGTCTCCGGCGAAGTGCTGACACAGGCCCTGACGGGCCCGCATCACCTCAGGCAGGCAGCCGGATTGCGCCGCCTGCGAATGTCACGAGTCTGACACCGGAAACGCACTTTGTTTCATTTGCACGGGCAGGCACGGGGGGAATCCCCCATGGGGATTTCCGCCATTCGCCGCGTTGCGTCACGCGGCGGTGCATGCCCGCCGCGCGCGGACTCAGCCTCTTTGGGCCAGTTGCTGCCAGGTGTCGATCACGCTGTCCGGGTTCAGCGAGATCGATTCGATGCCCTGCTCCGCCAGCCACAGCGCGAAGTCGGGGTGGTCGCTGGGGCCCTGGCCGCAGATGCCGACGTACTTGCCTTCGGCCTTGCAGGCCTTGATGACGCGGCTCAGCAGCGCCTTGATGGCCGGGTCGCGCTCGTCGAAGTCGGCCGCCAGCAGCTCGAGGCCGGAGTCGCGGTCCAGGCCCAGCGTGAGCTGGGTCAGGTCGTTCGAACCGATCGAGAAGCCGTCGAAGAACTTCAGGAACTCTTCCGGCAGCACCGCATTGCTCGGCACTTCGCACATCATGATCAGCTTGAGCGCGTTCTCGCCGCGCTTGAGGCCGTGCTCGCCCAGCAGCGTGGTCACGCGCTCGGCCTGGCCCAGCGTGCGCACGAAGGGCACCATGATCTGCACGTTGGTCAGGCCCATGTCGTTGCGCACGCGCTTGAGCGCCTCGCACTCCATGGCAAAGGCCTCGCCGAAGTCGGCGCTCAGGTAGCGCGCGGCACCGCGGAAGCCCAGCATCGGGTTTTCTTCTTCGGGCTCGTAGCGGCTGCCGCCGATCAGCTTGCGGTACTCGTTCGACTTGAAGTCCGAGAGACGCACGATGACGGGCTTGGGCCAGAACGCGGCGGCGATGGTCGCCACGCCCTCGGTCACCTTGTCGACGTAGAACGCGCGCGGCGAGGCATGCCCGCGGGCCACCGACTCGACAGCCTTCTTCAGGTCGTTGTCGACGTTCGGGTAGTCGAGGATCGCCTTCGGGTGCACGCCGATGTTGTTGTTGATGATGAACTCCAGGCGCGCCAGGCCCACGCCGTGGTTCGGCAGCTGCGCGAAGTCGAAGGCGAGCTGGGGGTTGCCCACGTTCATCATGATCTTCAGATCGATCTCGGGCATCACGCCGCGCTGCACTTCGGTCACTTCGGTCTCGAGCAGGCCGTCGTAGATGAAGCCGGTGTCGCCCTCGGCGCAGCTCACGGTGACGAGCGTGCCGTCCTTGAGCAGGTCGGTGGCGTCGCCGCAGCCGACCACGGCCGGAATGCCGAGTTCGCGCGCGATGATGGCCGCGTGGCAGGTGCGACCGCCGCGGTTGGTGACGATGGCGGCGGCGCGCTTCATCACCGGTTCCCAGTTGGGGTCGGTCATGTCGGTGACGAGCACGTCGCCGGCCTGCACCTGGTCCATCTCGCTGATGTTGTGCACGATGCGCACGGCACCGGTGCCGATCTTCTGGCCGATGGCACGGCCTTCGGCCAGCACGGCGCCCTTGCCCAGCAGCTTGTAGCGCTGCTCGGCCTTGCCCTGCTGCTGGCTCTTCACCGTTTCGGGACGCGCCTGCAGGATGTAGAGGTGGCCGTCGGTGCCGTCCTTGCCCCACTCGATGTCCATCGGGCGGCCGTAGTGCTCTTCGATCACCAGCGCGTAGCGGGCCAGCTGCTCCACGTCGGCGTCGCTGAGCGAGTAGCGGTTGCGCTGCTCGGCCTTGACGTCGGTGGTCTTGACCAGCTTGCCGCTCGCCTTCTTTTCTTCGGGCGTGGCGAACTCCATCTGGATCAGCTTGGAGCCGAGGTTGCGGCGGATGACGGCCTTCTTGCCGGCCTTGAGGGTCGGCTTGTGCACGTAGAACTCGTCGGGATTCACCGAGCCCTGCACCACCGTCTCGCCCAGGCCATAGCTCGAAGTGATGAACACGACCTGGTCGAAGCCCGACTCGGTGTCGATGGTGAACATCACGCCGGCGGCGCCGAGGTCGGAGCGCACCATGCGCTGCACGCCGGCCGACAGCGCGACCACGTCGTGCTCGAAGCCCTTGTGCACGCGGTAGCTGATGGCGCGGTCGTTGTACAGGGAGGCGAACACCTCCTTCATCTTGTGCAGCACGTCGTCGATGCCGACCACGTTCAGGAAGGTTTCCTGCTGGCCGGCGAACGAGGCGTCGGGCAGGTCTTCGGCGGTGGCCGAGGAGCGCACGGCGAACGAGGCGGCAGGGTTGCCGGCGCTCAGCGTGGCAAAGGCCTCGCCGATGGCTTTTTGCAGATCGGCCGGGAACGGCTGGGCCTCGACCATGGCACGGATTTCGGCGCCGGCCGCGGCCAGGGCGCGCACGTCTTCGGTGTCCAGCGCGGCCAGGCGCTTGCTGATCTTGTCGGCCAGGCCGTCGTGCGCCAGGAACTGGCGGAACGCGTGGGCCGTGGTCGCAAAACCGGTCGGCACGCGCACGCCCTGTGGCAGCTGCGAGATCATTTCGCCGAGGCTGGCGTTCTTGCCGCCAACCGACTCGACGTCGGTCATCCTCAGGTTTTCAAATGGCACGACCAGTGCGGTCGCCTCGAAAAGTGCAGACATGGGGAAGCTCCAGAAGTTGAAACCGGCGCTGCATGCAGACGGCGCAGCACGATCGTTGTCGTTGCTTTGGGTGCGGTCGCGGTGTGCATGGAAAGAATTCGAGGGGGTTGGGAAAGCGGATTCCCGATAATGGCCCGGATTGTAGGCGTGGCAGGTCGCGCGCGCCGCAGGACTCCGCCGCAAAAGCAACACCATGCATACACGCACCGTTTTCTTCGTCTCCGACGGCACCGGCATCACCGCCGAAACCTTCGGCAATGCCGTTCTGGCCCAGTTCGAGATGAAGCCGCGCCACGTGCGGCTGCCGTTCACCGACACGGTCGACAAGGCGCACCAGGCGGTGCGGCAGATCAACCACACGGCCGAGGTCGAGGGCGTTCGGCCCATCGTCTTCACCACACTGGCCAACATGGACGTGCTGGGCGTGATCGAAACCGGCTGCAAGGGCATGCTGCTGGACATGTTCGGCACCTTCGTGCGGCCGCTGGAAATCGAGCTGGCCATGAAGTCGAACCACCGCATCGGCCGCTTCAGCGACGTCAGCAAGAGCAAGGCCTACAACGACCGCATCGCGGCCATCGACTTCAGCCTGCAGCACGACGACGGCCAGAGCCACCGAGACCTGGAAGGCGCCGACGTGATCCTGGTCGGCGTGAGCCGCAGCGGCAAGACGCCCACTTCGCTCTACCTGGCGATGCAGCACGGCCTGAAGGCGGCCAATTACCCGCTGATTCCCGAAGACTTCGACCGCCGCCAGCTCCCGCCGGCGCTGAGCCCGCACCGCAAGAAGATCTTCGGCCTGACGATCCAGCCCGAGCGGCTGAGCGAGATCCGCAACGAACGCCGGCCCAACTCGCGCTACGCCAGCCTCGAGAACTGCCGCCACGAAATCAGCGAGGCCGAGGCCATGATGCGGCGCGCCGGCATCCGCTGGCTTTCGACGACCACCAAGTCGATCGAGGAAATCGCCACCACGATCCTGCAGGAGCTGCGGCCGGAGCGGTTGGTCTACTGATTTGCTATCTTTTCAGTAGCAATCACCGCCCGCCCGACGGACTATCCGAACAGATACTGCGTGACGCCGTCCGCGCCGGTCACCGGCTGGCAGGGCATGCGCCAGACGGCCTCGATCAGCGCGGGCCGTAGCACCTCGGCGGTCGCCCCCTGGCGCAAGCCGCCGGGCGCGCCCAGCACCACCACTTCGTCGGCATAGCGCCGCGCCAGGTTCAGGTCGTGCAGCACGGCCACCACACCCACGCCCCGCGCCGCCCAGGCGCGCAGCAGGCGCATCGCCGAATGCTGGTGCGCAAGGTCGAGCGCGGCGGTCGGCTCGTCGAGCAGCAGCCAGCGACTCGCGCCATCGGGGCGCGGATGCCAGAGCTGGGCCAGCGCCCGCGCCAGGTGGACCCGCGCCTTCTCGCCGCCCGACAGCGTGTTGAGGATGCGCGGCGCCAGCGCCGTGACGTCGGTCAGGGCCATCGCCTCGGCCATGATCGCGTCCTCGTCGCGGGTCGGCGCGCGGCGGTGCGGGTAGCGGCCGAGCGCGACGATGTCCTGCGCCGTGAAGTCGAAGGCGACCGCGCTTTCCTGCGGCATCAGGGCCCGGCGCAATGCCAGCGTGGGCATGCCGTGGTCTGACAGCGGCCGGCCGTCGAGCGTCGCCCTGCCCTGCGTCGGCTCGCGCTGGCCGGCCAGCACCGACAGCAGCGTCGACTTGCCCGCGCCGTTCGGGCCGAGGATCGCGGTCACGCGGCCCGGCGCCAGTTCGACCGATGCATTCGCCAGCAACGTCTTGGCGCCGATGCGCACCTCGACGCTGGCGCACGCCAGCGCCCCGTGTCCCCTCGCCGTCGTCATATGCGCCCCCTGAAATGCCGCAGCATCAAGAGGAACATCGGCACGCCGATGAAGGCCGTGAGCACGCCCAGCGGCAGCTCGGCCGGCGCCATCACGGTGCGCGCCACCGTGTCGGCCGCGAGCACCAGCGCCGCGCCCAGCAGCGCCGAGGCCGGCAGCACGACGCGGTGGTCGGGCCCGGCCACCATGCGCACCCAATGCGGCGCGATCAGGCCGATGAAACCGATGATCCCAGTCGTGGCCGTCACCGCGCCCACCGCCACCGCGGTGATGACCACGGCACGTCGCTTGGTGCGTTCCACGTCCACGCCGAGCAGCGCCGCCTGCGCCTCGCCGAGCGCGATGGCGTTCAGGGGCGAAGCGAGCGACGCCGCAGCCCAGCACGAGAGCAACACCGCCACGCCCACCAGGATGACCGCGCTCCAGCGCGCGCCGCCCAGACTGCCCAGCAGCCAGAACTGCAGGCTGCGCAGCTGCTCGTCGGTCGCCATCACGCTCAGCAGGCCGAGGCCGGCGCCGGCCAGCGCGTTGATCGCGATGCCCGCCAGCAGCATCAGCGCCATGCGCGTGCCGCCTTCGCTGCGCGACAGGCCGTAGATCAGCAAGGTCACGACGAAGCCACCGCCGAAAGCCATGAGCACCAGCGTCCAGCTGCCGAGCGTGCGCGGCAGCATCGGCCAGAACGAGGCGCCCAGCACGATGGTGATGCCGGCCGCCAGCGCCGCGCCGCTGCTGATGCCGATCAGCCCCGGGTCGGCCAGCGGATTGCGGAACAGCCCCTGCATCAGCGTGCCCGCCATGCCGAGCCCCGCACCCGCCGCCACGCCGAGAACCAGGCGCGGCAAGCGGATGTTGAGGAACACGAGGTGCTCGGGCGACTGGCCGCTTGCACCCTGCCCCAGCGAGGTCAACACATTCCAGAGCTGCGAAAGACTGATGGCGTAGGCACCCGACACGGCGCCCACCGCGAGGGCCGCGACGAGCAGCACCGCGCTGCCGCAAAGCACGGCACGCGCCCCGAAGCGCTGGCTCATGCGAGCGCGGCCCGGAACTTGTCGTGCAACTCGCCGATGGCGGCCGGCAGGCGCGGGCCGAAGCCCAGCAGCAGCAAGGCGTCCTGCGTGATCAGCGCACGCTTCTTGTACGCCGGCGTGAGCGCCAGCTCGGGCCGCTGCCAGAACCGCTCGACGCCGCCGTGCGCCTCGATGCTCTGCGTGCTCGTGAGGATGATGTCGGGCGCCGCACTGGCCATGGCCTCGGCCGTCATCGGCCGGTAGCCGTTGAAACCGCCCAGCGCATTCACGCCGCCCGCAAAGCCGATCACCGCATGCGCCGCGGTCTTCTCGCCGGACACCTGCGGGCTCGCGCTGTGCGACAGCACGAACAGCACCTTCGGCTTGCGCCCCTTCGCGCCGCCGATGCGCTGCAGCACCTGCGCCCATTCGGCATCGAGCCGGGCCTGCAGTTCGCGCGCCTGCGCCTCCTTCGCAGCGGCGCGGCCCACGGCCTGCACCTTGCGCTGCACTTCGGCCCAGGTGTGATCGGCCTCGATGATCTCGACCTTCACGCCGGCCGTGCGAATCTGGTCGAGCACGACGGTCGGGCCCGATTCGTTGGTCGCGATGATCGCGTCGGGCTTCAGCGAGAGCAGGCCCTCGGCCGACAGCTGACGCATGTAGCCCACCTTGGGCGTGGCACGCGCCGCAGCGGGAAACAGGCTGGTCGTGTCGGTGCCGACCAGCTGGCCTTCGGCGCCGAGCGCATAGACCACCTCGGTGATCGCACCGCTGACCGTGACCAGCCGCGGCAGGCGCTTGCCGTCTTGTGCGAACGCCGGCCATGCGCTCGCACCGAGCGCTGCAGCAGACAGCAGGCGCAGCGCATCACGGCGACGCGGCACGGAAGAAGAAAGAAAAGAGAGATCTCGTTGTTCAGTCATGGGATCACGGACAGCGAAAGGGAAAGACGCGCGTCAGCCGCGCCGGGGAATGTTGTGCGCGATGCGCCAGAGCACGCCGCTCGGGTCGGTCAGCGTGAAATCGACCATGCCCCACGGACGCTCGGCCGGCGGCGTGGCCTGCACCACGTAGCGTTCGGTCAGCCGCTGCGCCTGCACGCGGTCCCACCAGGCCAGCGCGTCATCGACGAGCAGATGCATCATGAAATTCTCTGCATGGGTCTGGACGTAGAAGTCCTGCAGCAGGAAGCTGCTCTCGCCACAGAAGAAGTACGCAATGCCGTCCTCGTTCGAGGCCAGCGTGAAGCCCAGGTCCTGGTAGAAGGCGATGGAGAGCGCGAAGTCCTTCGCCGGCACGAAGGCCTTGATCTCGACCACGCCCGGAATGGTCTCGACGCTCATCGCGCTTGCACCTCAGAAGTGGCCAGGCGCGAGAGCTTGGCCACGATCTGGCGCCACTCCGCGCGCTCAGGCACGCCGGGCTTGCGCGCACCGAAGAACATCGCCATCAGCTCGCCCTCGCCATCGAAAGCCTCCACCGAGGTCACGATGCCGTCGCTGGTCGGCTTCTGGACGATCCACACGCTCGCGATGCGGTCTTCGCGCAGGTGCAGGTTGAAGCCGGGGTCGAGCACGTTGAGCCACTGCATGCCGTGCATCTCCATCGGCTCGATGCGCACGACCGGCCCGGAGTGGATCTGGATGCAGCCGGGGCTGCCGACGAACACCATGATCGGCGTGCCGTCGAACGAAGCCTCGACCAGCAGCTCGCGCACCGCGCCCGTTTCGGCCCGCTGCGTGAACTCGCCTTCGGTGAGGCGAAAGCTCTGCTGGCGCTCCACGTCGAACTTGTTGAGCAGGCCGAAGAATTCGTGCGTGTCCTGCATGCCGCGCCAGGCGTCGGCCAGCGCGATCGCATCGATGGCGCTGTCGTCGCGCGGCGCCGCCTTCTTCTCGGCGGGCGCGAACTGCACGGGTTCGTCGGGCGCGGCGGTGTAGGTGTCGATGACCGACTGGAACGCATCGCGATCGGTCGCGTCGCGCACGAAGATCTTGTGCACCGCCACGCCCTGCGGGTTGAAGAACTGCAGGCTCAGCGACGGCGGCACGCCGGCATTGGCCGCCGCCTCGCTGACCGCGAAGCCCGCAAGCCAGCGGCTGAAGAACAGGCGCAGGTCGATGACCTCGCCCAGCGCGAGCCCCATCGCGTCGCTGCCGGACACCTTCTCGTAGACGCCGGTCTTCTCGTGCACCGTGGTCTCGTTGCGCGTGAGCGCCAGCACGGGGCCGCACAGCTCCAAGGCTTGCAGCAGCTCGACCCACGAGCCCTTCAGCCGCGTGGCGCGCAGCGCCTTGTCGTGCGCGCCCGTGTGTGCCGCAATGGCGGCGCCTTCGCTCAGGCCCATGGCCGCGGCCGCGTCCTTGTGGCGCATGCCCTTGGCGCGCTGTTCGGCGAAACGGGTGCGGATGTCTTCGGCATTCATCGGGTGTCCTTTTGTTTGGAGAGAAGTGGCGGTGCGGCTCAGAAGTCCGCCACGAGCGAGACGTTGAAGCTGCGGCCCGGCTGGGTGTAGGCGTCGCGGATGGCCGAGGTGGTCGTCACGCCGCGCACATCGCTCCACATCCAGTAGCGCTTGTTGGTGAGGTTGGTCACCGACGCGTTCAGGCGCAGGTCCTTGCGGATGCGCCACTGCGCGCTGATGTCCAGCGTGGTGGCCGCCGGCGTGCGGAACTGCAGGCCCGTGGTCACTTCGCTGCGATCGACGTCTTCCCACTCCTTGGCGCCATGATGAACCGCATCGAGGCGCACGCTCCAGGCCGGCGCCTGGTACTTGAGTCCGGCGCTGAACTTCTGCGGATCAATCGAATTGAGCGGCCGGTTGTTGGTGCGGTCGCGGCCCTGCGTGCGGCCGTAGGCGAAGGGCACGGAGAAGCCGTTGCCGTTCTCGGTGAAATCGAGCTCGCCCTTGATCTCGAAGCCGCTGATGCGCGCGCGCCCGACGTTGACGGTCTGGTAGATCAGCGGGTCGATGCGCGGAATGCCGCGCCCGCCCACGAGCTTGTCGTTCTCGATGAGGTCCTTGTAGTCGCCTGTGAAGGCGGCCACGTCGAAGCTCAGGATGCCCGTGCGCCCGCGCACGCCCAGCTCGATGTTCTGGCTCTTCTCGGGCTTGAGGTTCGGGTTCGGGATCGTCTTGTAGCCCGAGATCACGTTCTCGAAGAAGTTGTTCACCTGGAACGCGTTGGGCGCCTTGAAGCCCGAGGCGTAGTTGCCGTACACGCTGAACTGCGGCGTGGCGCGGAACAGCACGCCCAGCTTGGGCGACACGGCCGAGCCCGACAGCGACACGGCCTGCGCGTTGAAGCCCGCCTGCTTCGCATCGAGCGAGAAGCGGTCGAAGCGGATGCCGGGCGTGATGCTCCAGCGGTCGTGGATGAACTCGTCCTGCACGTAGAAAGCCGTCGAGGTTTCGCGCGTGTCGGGAAAGCGCTTGAGCGGGTAGCTCTCGCCGGCCGGCGGCACGAGGCCGGTCTGCAGGTTCTCGACGTTGGTGCGCGTGTAGTCCAGGCCGTAGGTGATCTTCTGGGCCCAGCTGCCCATGCGGATCGTCTTGTCGGCCTGCAGGCCGAACTGCCAGGTGTTCTCGTCGTAGGTGACGTCGCGCGTGCGGTCGGCCGCGGTGAAGCGGTCTTCGTAGATGTACTCGCGCGAGCCGGCCTTCTGGTAGCTCACGACAGCGAGCAGGTTGTCGGCCACGACGCTGTTCAGGCGCAGCCGGCCTTCGTAGGTCAGGCGATCGCGGTCGAGGTCGGTCTTGGCATTGAGGCCGATCACCGAGGTGGATGCATACGGCGGCTTGGCGACGCCCGACAGCAGGTTGTAGCGGCTGCTCTTCTCGACGTGCTCGAAGGTGAAGGCGTGGCGCTGGTCGGCGTTGGGCGTGAGGATGGCCTTGGCCAGCAGCGAACGGGTCTGGTCGCGCTGCGGATTGGGCGTGGTGCGGTCGAGGTTGGGCACGTTGAGCGAGCCCCGGTTCTCGAGTTCGCTGGCGCGTCCCAGGTTGGCGGACACCAGCCACTCGAGCACGTCGTTCGCCTTGCCCGCGAGCGTGACGCCGCCGCGCACGCCGTTGTCTTCGCCGCTGTAGCCGATGTTCGCGCTGCCGCCGAAGATCTTGCCCTCGCGCAGGAAGGACGAGGGCTCGCGGGTGATGAAGTTGACCAGCCCGGCCAGGCCGTCCGAGCCGTACAGCGCCGAGGCCGGGCCCTTGATGATCTCGATGCGCTCGACGAGGCTGATGTCGAAGTAGTCGCGGCCGAACGCATTGGCGCTGAACACGTAGCTGCGCGGCGTGCGGATGCCGTCGGCCAGCAGCAGCACGCGGTTGCCGTCGAGGCCGCGGATGTTGAAGCCCGCGTTGCTGTCGCGCCCGGTGTTGCCCTGCGCCAACCCGAAGCGCGCCGGCGAACGCTTGACCGACACGTTGGGCAGGTCGCGCACGGCATCGCGGATGTCGTGGATCTGCTTGCTCTCGATGTCCTGGCGGTTGATGACCTCGATGCTCAGCGGCAGGTCGTCCCTGCCCTGCTCCGAGCGGGATCCGCTCACCACCACTTCGCCGAGCGCCGCGAGTTGCTGGGACCACGCAGGCGCGGCGGCCATGCCGAAGGCAGAAGCGATCAGCCAGGGCAGCAGCGCAGGTCGGTGGGAAGACGGTCGAGGGAAATGAGCGGCCACGAAAAAGGTCCAGAAAACAGTTGAAGAACTGCTTGCTGGACCTTGAGGCGCAAAGGCTTGCGCGAGTGACCTGGCTGGCAATGAGGGGCAGCGGTGTGCCCGTGTTTTTATTGTATGAGAATAATTCTCATCTTCACAACTTCAGACACTTAAGACTTACTCACGCAGGGGCCGTCGTGCGGATCAGGTGGTCGAACGCACCGAGCGCCGCCTTCGCGCCGTCGCCGGCCGCGATGATGATCTGCTTGAACGGCACCGTGGTGACGTCACCCGCCGCGAACACGCCGGGCACCGAGGTCTGGCCGCGCGCGTCGACAACAATCTCGCCGTGCTTCGTCAGCTCGACCGTGCCCTTGAGCCAGTCGGTGTTGGGCACCAGGCCGATCTGGATGAACACGCCTTCGAGCTCGACCTTCTTCAGCTCGCCCGATGCGCGGTCCTTGTAGACCAGCCCGTTGACCTTCTGGTCGCCGGTGATCTCGGTGGTCTGCGCGTTGGTGAAGATGTCGACGTTCTTCAGGCTCTTGAGCTTGCGCTGCAGCACGGCGTCGGCGCGCAGTTGCGTGTCGAACTCGATCAGCGTCACGTGGCCGACGATGCCGGCCAGGTCGATCGCCGCCTCGACGCCCGAGTTGCCGCCGCCGATCACCGCGACGCGCTTGCCCTTGAACAGCGGGCCGTCGCAGTGCGGGCAGTAGGCCACGCCCTTGTTCTTGAACTCGTGCTCGCCGGGCACGTTGATGTTGCGCCAGCGGGCACCGGTCGAGATGATGACGGTCTTGCTCTTGAGCGACGCGCCGCTTTCGAGCTGCACCTCGATGAGGTCCTTGCCCGGCACCAGTGCCTTGGCGCGCTGCAGGTTCATGATGTCGACGTCGTAGTCGCGCACATGCTCTTCGAGGGCGTGGGCGAACTTCGGTCCTTCGGTTTCCTTGATCGAGATGAAGTTCTCGATGCCCAGCGTGTCGAGCACCTGGCCGCCGAAGCGCTCCGAGGCGACACCCGTGCGGATGCCCTTGCGCGCGGCATACACGGCGGCTGCGGCACCGGCGGGGCCACCGCCGACGATCAGCACGTCGAACGCATCCTTGGCGGCGATCTTCGCGGCTTCGCGCTCGACGCCGCTGGTGTCGATCTTGGCGAGGATTTCTTCCAGGCTCATGCGGCCCTGGCCGAACTCGGTGCCGTTCAGGAACACGGTCGGCACGGCCATGATCTGGCGTTCCTTCACTTCGTCCTGGAAGGTGCCGCCCTCGATCATCGTGGTGCGGATGCGCGGGTTCTGGATGGCCATCAAGTTCAGCGCCTGGACCACGTCGGGGCAGTTGTGGCAGGTGAGCGAGACGTAGATCTCGAACTCGAAATCACCGTCGAGCGCCTTGATCTGGTCGAGCACGGCCTGCTCGACCTTCGGGGGGTAGCCGCCGATCTGCAGCAGCGCAAGGATCAGCGACGTGAATTCATGGCCCATCGGCAGGCCGGCAAAGCGCGGGCCGTGGTTTTCGCTCGGGCGGTTGACCGAGAACGAGGGCTTGCGGTGGTTGTCGTCGCGGCTTTCGGTCAGCGTGACCAGCGGCGAGACTTCGGCAACGTCCTTCAGCAGCGACAGCATTTCGCCCGAAGCCTTGCTGTCGTCGAGCGAGGCAACGATCTCGATCGGCTGCGTGGCGCGTTCGAGGTAACTCTTCAATTGGGCTTTGGTGCTGGCGTCAAGCATGGCGGACTCTCTTTCGATAACTGGAAACTATCAACTGGGGACAAAAAAGCCCGGGGCCTCGTGAGCGCCCGGGCTTTGCGCAGGGCGCTTAGATCTTGCCGACGAGGTCGAACGACGGAGCGATGGTCTTGTCGCCGTCATTCCACTTGGCCGGGCAGACTTCGTTCGGGTGCTCGGCGGTGTAGACCGCTGCCTTGAGCTTGCGCAGGGTTTCCTTGACGTCGCGGGCGATTTCGTTGGAGTGCACTTCGGCGGTCTTGATGATGCCGTCGGGGTTGATCACGAAGGTGCCGCGCAGTGCCAGGCCTTCTTCGGGGATGTGCACGCCGAACGCGTTGGTCAGCGTGTGGGTCGGGTCGCCCACCAGGGGGAACTTGGCCTTGCCGACGGCCGGCGACGTGTCGTGCCAGACCTTGTGCGAGAAGTGCGTGTCGGTGGTCACGATGTAGACCTCGGCACCCAGCTTCTGGAACTCGGGATAGTGGTCGGCCGCGTCTTCGACTTCGGTCGGGCAGTTGAAGGTGAAGGCCGCCGGCATGAAGATCAGCACAGACCACTTGCCCTTGAGCGTCTCGTCGGACACATCGATGAACTTGCCGTTGAGGTAAGCCTGGGTCTTGAAAGGTTGGACTGCGGTGTTGATCAGGGACATGTGATTCCTTGGATGCTGCGGTTGGAAAAATAAGCGTGAGCCATGAGTATAACTACCAATATATCGTTTTTGATAGATATCAACTATTGAAAGTATTGGAACCCGCTATGTTTGCCATCGCCTCGCGCGTCGCCTTGCGCCAGGTCAATACGAACGTGTATCACCATCACACGCATGCAGACCGGCGCAGCATGGGTTTGCTTGCAAGCGTGTGTTCGCCCCTCCGACAATCACCGCTTTCAGAACAAGGAAAATAATCATGAAGGGCGACCCCAAAGTCATCGAACACCTGCAGGCGCAGCTCAAGAACGAGCTGACTGCCATCAACCAGTACTTCCTCCACTACCGCATGCTCAAGCACTGGGGCCTGGACAAGCTGGCAAAGAAGGAATACGAGGAATCCATCGGCGAGATGAAGCACGCCGACAAGCTCATGGACCGCATCTTCATGCTCGACGGCCTGCCCAACCTGCAGGACCTGGGCAAGCTGAACATCGGCGAAGACGTGCCCGAACTGCTGCGCTGCGACCTCGGCGCCGAAACCGGCGCGCAAGCGACCATCAAGGATGGCATCGCGCATTGCGAATCGGTGCGCGACTATGTCTCGCGCGACCTGCTGCAGGAGATCCTGGACGACACCGAAGAGCACATCGACTTCCTCGAGACGCAGATCGACCTGATCGACCGCGTCGGCCTGCAGAACTACCTGCAGTTGCAAGTGGGCGAGCTCGAGTAAGCACAACGCAACGCTGCCACGGCATTGCAAACAAACGGGGCTTCGGCCCCGTTTTTTATTGCTCTTTACTTAACTTCATAGCCACTGAATAGCAGTCATTCTCATTCGCGCGACTACAATTCGCGCTTTCGATGACTGCCCCCGCCCGTTCCGACAACCGCCGCCGCGCCTATTGGCTCAAGACCCTCCACGAGTGGCATTGGGTCAGTTCCGCCATCTGTCTCGTCGGGATGATCCTGTTCAGCCTCACGGGCTTCACACTCAACCATGCCGGCCAGATCGAAGCCAAGCCGGTCGTCACCACGCACAACGGCACGGTCGACGACGCGCTGCGCGCCCGCCTCGAACAGCAGCTGCCGGCCGCCAAGGCCCAGCAGGGCAAGGCCCCGCTGCCCGCCGAACTGCAAGCCTGGCTGCGCAAGCAATGGGACATCGACACCGCCGGCCGCGAGGCCGAGTGGTCCGACGACGAAATCTACCTCTCGCTCCCCCGCCCAGGCGGCGACGCCTGGCTGCGCCTGAGCCTGACCGAGGGCGAGGTCGAATACGAGCGCACCGACCGCGGCTGGCTCTCCTACTTCAACGACCTGCACAAGGGCCGCAACACCGGCACCGCCTGGAGTTGGTTCATCGACATCTTCGCGGCCGCCACGCTGGTCTTCTCGGTCACCGGGCTGTTCATTCTCAAGATGCACGCGGGCAACCGCCCCTTCACCTGGCCCATGGTGGGCATGGGGCTGGTGGTGCCGGTGCTGCTCGCGTTGCTGTTCATTCACTGACCGATCCGATCGACGGATCGGCCCGTGCGTCGTCTTTGCTGATTCAGGAAGAAAGAGGTTTTCCCATGCACCTTCGCTACTCGCTCGCGCCGATCGCCATGTCGGCGCTGTTCGCGGCCCCGGCCATCGCTGCCGGCCTGTCGGTCAATATCGAGATTCCCCGGCTCAACGTGTCGGAGTACCACCGTCCCTACGTGGCGACCTGGATCGAACGCGCCGACAGCACGATGGCCGGCACGCTGGCCGTCTGGTACGACGTGCGCACCAAGACCAACAACCCCGAGGGCGAAGGCACCAAGTGGCTCAAGGACATGCGCCAGTGGTGGCGCCGCGGCGGCCGTGAACTGGCGGTGCCGGTCGATGGCGTGACCGGCGCCTCCAAGCCCGCCGGCAAGCACCAGCTGAGCTTCACCGAAGGCACGGGCGCGATGCCCAAGCTCGCCCCCGGCGCCTACAAGCTGGTGGTGGAAGCCGCCCGTGAAGTCGGCGGCCGCGAGGTCGTGACCATCCCGTTCCAGTGGCCGCCCACTGCGGCCGCGCAACCGGTCGCAGCCGGCAAGGAAGAGCTCGGCGAAATCAAGCTCGAACTCAAGCCCTGACCGCCGCAGCCACCCACCCCGCC